>DAHWKH010000147.1 GCA_027343725.1 Acidiferrobacteraceae bacterium | reverse complement strand
GCCGAGCGGTCGACCTTAGAGGGGTCCTTGCCGGAAAACGCGCCGCCGCCGTGGCGCGCCATGCCGCCGTAGGTGTCCACGATGATCTTGCGGCCGGTGAGCCCGCAATCGCCGACTGGCCCGCCGACCACGAACCGCCCGGTCGGGTTGATGAAGTATTTGGTGTCCTTCTTGAGCCAACCCTCGGGCAGGGCCGGTTTGACGATCTCCTCCATGACCGCTTCCTTCAGGTCCTCGTAGCGGACTTCCGGCGCGTGCTGGGTGGAGACCACGATCGTGTCGATGGCCACCGGCTTGTCGTTTTCGTAACGGATGGTCACTTGGCTTTTGGCGTCCGGCCGCAGCCACGGCAGCCGCCCGGAGCGGCGCACCGCCGCCTGGCGCCGCATGAGCGTGTGCGCGAACGTGATCGGCATCGGCATGAGCGTCTCGGTCTCGTTGCTCGCGTAGCCGAACATGAGTCCCTGGTCGCCGGCCCCCTGTTCGAGGTCCAGGCCCTGCCCCTCGTCGACGCCCTGAGCGATATCGGGCGACTGCTTGTCCATGGCCACCACCACGGCGCAGGCGTCGCCGTCGAAGCCCATGCTGGCGTCATAACCGATGCGCCGGATGGTGGCGCGCGCCACGGCGTTGAAGTCGACGATGGCGGTGGTCGTGATCTCCCCGGACAGGACCACGAGCCCGGTGTTCACGAGGGTCTCGCACGCGACCCGTGCCCGCGGGTCTTGTGTCAACACCGCGTCCAGCACCCCGTCCGATATCTGGTCGGCAATCTTGTCCGGGTGGCCTTCGGCTACCGATTCTGACGTAAACAGATAGGATTTCGTCATGGTGACTCCAGGATTGTAGAGGTGCTTAGGCTCGCAGGCGAGGAGGCGTCGCTGGATACGCCTACGATAGCATAGTCCCGTTTTCAACAACAGCCGCGCGCCGGTTTGGGCCCCCGGCCGCGGACCCGCTACCATACCCGCATGCGCATCCACCCTCCTAAGCCTTTGCTGAGATTGACGGGCCGGGCCATTCTCGATTATGACATGATCCGCGCGGGCGATCGCGTGTTGGTCGCGGTCTCCGGCGGCAAGGACAGCCTCGCGCTCCTGCACGTCCTTTTGCACCTCAAAGCCAAGTCCCCGGTGCCGTTCACGCTTGCCGCCGCGACGGTCGATCCGGGCATCGAGGGCTTCGATCCCACGCCGCTCATCCCTTATATGGCGACACTCGGCGTGCGCTATTTGTGCGAGCGCCAGGCGATCGCCGAGCGCGCGCGCACGACCCTTGGCAACGACTCGTTTTGCAGCTATTGCGCGCGCATGCGCCGCGGCACCCTGTATCGTCTGGCGCGCGAGGCGGACTGCAACATCCTGGCCCTGGCTCAGCACCTGGACGACGTCGCGGAATCGTTTCTCATGAGCGCCTTCCACGCCGGCACTCTGCGCACCATGCGCGCCCATTATCAGATCACGGCCGGCGATCTGCGCGTCATCCGGCCCTTTGTCTACGTCCGCGAGCGTCAGTTGCGCGACTTCGCGCAGAAGGCGGAGCTGCCGGTGATCGCCGACAATTGCCCCGCCTGCTTTCGCAAGCCGACGGAACGCGCCGCCATGAAGACCCTCCTCGCCGCCGAGGAGGCCCGCCATCGGGGACTGTTCCGCAACCTGCTGCAGGCCATGCGGCCCTTGCTCGCCGCCGAGGCGGAGCCGCGAGGCTGACCGGGGGGCCGCGCTCTGGCACAATGCCGCCCCATGATCCCGGCCTCTGAACTGCGCGGCGCCCACAGGAGCCGTGCGCGTCTTGCGCTCCTCGCCCCGCGTCATTGGCCGACGTGGCTCGGGGTCGGCGTTCTGCGCGCGAGCCTCAGTTTGCCGCTGGCCGCGCGCCTCTGGTTCGGCGCCCGTTTGGGGGACCTGTATTACGCCGCCAACGCCAAAAGACGGCGGATCGCCGCCATCAATATCGCCCTGTGCTTCCCGGCCCTGGATGCCGGTGAGCGCGCGCGTCTTGTGCGCGGCCATTTCCGCAGGGCCGCCCAGGCGATCTTTTATATCGCGCTCTTCTGGTGGGGGAGTGAGCGCGCGCTCGACCGGGTCCTGACGGTGCGCGGGCTCGAACACTACGAGCGCGCGCGCGCGGCGGGACAGCCGGTCATCACCCTCCACGGTCACGTGCTGGCGCTCGAGGCGAGCCTCGTTCTGTCGCGGTATTTTCCCCATGTGGGTTTCATGAAGCCCCTGAAGAACCCGGTGCTGGACCACGTGATGACACGCGGGCGCGAACGGTTCGGCGGGCGCGTGTTCGCGCGCGCGGGGGGCCTGAAGCCCTTGATCCGCGCGCTCAAGGCCGGGTTCGGGGCGTCCTACATCCCGGACGAGGATCTCGGTCCCAAGGACTCGGTGTTCGCGCCGTTTTTCGGCATCCCGGCGGCGACCCTGCCCACGCTCGGGCGGCTTGCGCGCCTGACCAATGCCGTCGTGCTGCCGTGCTTTGCGCGCTTGTGCGCGGATGGCCGCTGCGAGCTGTGGCTCGAGCCGCCGATGCCGTCGTTCCCGACGGCGGGCGCGGAAACCGATGCCGCGGCGATGAACGCGGTCCTCGAGCGCGCCGTACGCACAATGCCCGAGCAGTACCTGTGGACCATGAAGCGTTTCAAGACGCGCGAAGACGGCGCCGCCCTCTATGAGTAAGCGCCCGCTGCCGGAGCGGCTCGTGACGGGCGCCTTGCGGGCCCTGGCCGTCCTGCCCCCGCCGCTCACGGGTCCCTTGGGCGCGGGCTTTGGGGGCTTGGCCTATGGGCTCGCCGTGACCCCGCGCCGGGTCGCCCGCGCCAACATCCGCGCGTGCTTTCCGCAGCTCGATGCCAAGGCGCGCGAGCGCCTGCTTGTGCGCCACTTCCAGACCATGGGGCAAAGCGCCCTGGCGATCGCCAGGCTCTGGTGGGCGTCGCCGGAGGAATTCGCAAGCCGCGTGCGCTTTCGCGAGCGCGGGCCTTACGACGAGGCCTTGCGCGACAAGCGCAACATCATTTTGCTGGCGCCGCATTTCCTGGGCCTCGAGGTGGCCGGCCTGCGGGTATCGCTCGAACGCCCGGCCATCAGCATGTACCAAAAGCCGGCCTCGGCGCTCGCGGGTGTCCTGCTCGCGCGCCGCCAGCGCTTCGGCGGGGTCCTGTGGCGCAACGACGAGTCCTTGCGCACGCTGGTGCGCGCGGTGCGCTCCGGGAAGCCTTTCTATTACCTGCCGGACCTGGATCCGGGCGAGGCCGACTCGGTGGTGGCGCCCTTCTTCGGGCTGCCGACCCCGACCCTCACCTCGCTCTCGCGCCTCGCGCGTCTGACGGATGCCGTCGTGCTGCCCTGCCTGACGCGCACGCTCGCGGGCGGCGCGGGGTTCGAGATCACGATCCGTCCGGCCTTGACGCCCTTTCCCACCGCGGACCCGGTGGCGGATGCGGCCCTCATGAACGCCGCGATCGAGGCCGGTGTGCGCGCGGCCCCGGAGGATTACCTGTGGACCTACCGGCGCTTCAAGCGGGTGGTGACCGGCGGGCGGCCGTTCTATGACTGAGCGCGCCTCGTTCGGTGCCCGGGTCCTCGCGCGCGCCGCGCTCGGGGTCTTGTGGCTCGCGACGCGCCTGCCCCTGCCGATCCCAGCGCTCGTCGGGCGCGCCCTGGGACGCGGCCTCTATGGGCTGGCGTCCGGGCGCCGGCGCGTGGTCCTGACCAACCTCGCGTTGTGCTTCCCCGAGATCGACCCAGGCCGTCGCCGGCGCCTGGCGCGCGCGCATTTCGCCGCCCTCGGCCAAGGCCTGATCGATACCGCGATTGCGTGGTGGGCGAGCCCCGCCCGACTCCGGCGCCTGGTCGCGTTTCGCGGGCGCGAGTACTACGAACGCGCGCTTCAGGAGGGCCGTGTCATCCTGCTCGTGCCGCATTTCACGGCGCTCAATATCGGCGTCGCCTTATCGCTCGAGCGGCCCATGGCGAACGTCTACCGGGAATTGCCGAACCCGGTCTTCGAGGCCACGTTCCGGCGCGCGATCCGGCGTTTCGGGGCGATCACCGTCACCCAGGACGAGGGCGTGCGCCCGGTCTTGAAGGCCCTGAAGGACGGGCGCGTCCTCTATTATCTGCCCGACCAGGATTTCGGCGAACGCAGCAGCGTGTTCGCGCCGTTCTTCGGCGTCCCGGCCGTGACCTTGCACGCCGTCGGACGGCTCGCGCGCGCAAGCCACGCGCAGGTCGTGCCCTGCTATGTCTATCAAAGGCCCTGGGGCCGCGGTTACGAGGTGGTGTTCGCGCCGGCCCTTACGGACTTTCCCAGCGGCGATGTGGCGCATGACGCGACGCTCACCAATCACGCGATCGAGGAGGGCGTACGCAGGCATCCGGAGCAGTATTTCTGGGTCCACAAACGCTTCAAGACCCGCCCCCCGGGTGAGCCTTCGGTCTATTCCCGATGACGGATAACCGTCGGGCCGCGCGTCAGATCGATCCGGGGTGCGCTTTGCGCAGGCGTTTCAGGAAGACTGTCATCTCGCGGGCGGCCTGGATGTGCCCGTCGGCCTCCGCTACCCGAATGCCTTCCTCGTAGGCCGCCTCCGCCTCCGCGACCCGATCGAGCGCCGCCAGTGCCGTGCCGAGAAGCTTCCAGGACGCCGCGTGACGCGGGTCGAAGGCCACGGCCGCGCGCAGGTGCGGGACGGCCTTCTCGTAGTCCTTGCGGCGCACATATTCCCCGCCCAAGCCGAAGCGGATGAGGAAATTATCCTGGCCGCGCGCGAGCAGGGCCTCCATCGGTCCGGTCTCCATGACGGATCCCCCTTCGGCTCTATCATAGCGAATGGCGCCGCGCGCGGCACCTGCCGTCAGGGGGCCTTGGTCAGACGCGCGTAATAAAACCCGTCCATGTCCGCCTCGCCCGGCAGGATCTGCCAGCCGATGTCTTGCGCGCGACCCACGGGAAGCGCAAGCGGGCTTACGCGCGCGTCCTGCGTCTGCGCGAGAAACCGCGCCAGCTGGTCGGTGTTTTCCTCCGGCAGGAGGGAGCAGGTCACATAGAGCAAGGTCCCGCCCGGGATCAGGCGCTGCCAGAGGCATTCAAGGAGCCGTGCTTGAATCGCGCACAGGGGCTCGAGATCGCTCGCGCGGCGGTGGATCTTGATGTCCGGGTGGCGGCGGATGACGCCGGTGGCCGAGCACGGGGCATCGAGCAGGATGCGCGCGAAGGGCGCATCCGCGGCGGGGGCCGTGAGATCGGCGAGGCGGACCTCCACATCACGCGACCCCTGAAGGCGCGCGAGCGTGTCGTGCAACCGCAGGATCCGCTCGCGGTCGCTGTCGGCGGCGATAAGCCGTATGCCGGGTGAGGCTTGCAGGAGATGGCCGGTCTTGCCGCCCGGGGCCGCGCAGGCGTCGAGGACCCGTTCACCGGGCTGCGCCTCGAGCAGCGGGGCCGCCCACTGGGCGGCGGCGTCCTGCACCGATACGAGGCCCTCGGCGAATCCCGGGAGTTCCGGCAGGGCGGGCGCGCGCGCCAGGACCACCGCGGTCGCGACGTGCGGGTGGGCCGAGGCCTCGAGCCCGCGGGCGCGCAGGGTCTCGAGATAGGCCGGACGGCTGACCCTACGGGTATCGAGGCGCAGCGTGAACGGCGCGCGCGTGTCGTTGGCCGCGAGCACCGCCTGCCAGTCGTGCGGCCAGGCGGCCCGCAGGCGGTCAACGAGCCAGGGCGGGTGGTTGCGCGCCGGGTCGTCGTCCCGCGGCGCATCGAGGGCCGCGCGCAAGACCGCGTTCAAGAGGCCGCGCGCCCAGGGTTTGCCGAGTGCCGCGGTCGCGCCCACGGCCTCGGAGACCGCAACCGCCGCGGGCGTGCCCATGTGCTCGGCCTGATAGAGTCCCGCCAGAAGCAGGGCATAGACGTCCTGGTCGGCGCGCTTCAGCGGGCGTTCGAGGAAGGGCGCCACGCGCGTTGTCAGGGCCGGCGCATAACGCACCGTGCCGATCGCCAGTTCCTCGACCAGGCCGTGGCGGCCGTGGCGTTCACGGTCGCGTGTGAGCGCCTGATGGAGATTCCGGCCCGCCAGCACCGCGCCCACGATGGTCGCGGCGCGCGCGCGCAGGATCAGGGCGTGGCGCATCACTGAAAGCGGTCGCCGGGCGTGAGCGGGTGTTTTTGCAGAAACCGCGCGGCCGGCAGGGGGCGTTCGTTGTCCGCCTGAAGGATGGTCGCGATGAGCGTGCCCCTGGCGGTCGCGATGCGCACATCCCCCTCCGCGGACAGGACCCGCCCGGGGTCCGAGGGCCCGCTGTCCTCGCTCGAGGCCGCGCAGATCTTCACGCCGAGCCCCTCGAGGCGCGCGCGCGTACCGGGCCACGGCGTAAACGCGCGCACCCGGCGGGCGATCACCGACGCCGGTTCTTGCCAGTCGATCACCCCTTCGGCCTTCGTCAGCTTGCGCGCGTAGAGCGCGCCCGTCGCCGGCTGTGGGACCGCGGGCGGCGGTTCCTCGCGCGCGATCGCCGCGAGTACATCGCCCATGGCGCGCGCCCCCATCTGCGCAAGCCGTGCCGCGAGCTCCGGCGCGCTTTCGAGGGGGTCGATGGGGGTTGTCGCGCGCATCAAGACAGGCCCCGTATCCAGGCCCTCGTCCAGGCGGATGATGCTGATCCCGGTGTGGCTGTCGCCGGCCTCGATCGCGCGCGCGATGGGTGCCGCCCCGCGCCAGCGCGGGAGCAGGGAGGCATGGACGTTGAGGCAGCCGTAGGGCGGGAGGCCGAGCAATTCCCGGGGCAGCAACAGGCCGTAGGCGACCACCACCACGACATCGGGCGCCAGGGCGCGCGCACAGGCGCAGGCCTCGGCGCCGGTCGGGGGCGTGAAGACCGGGATCCCGAGGGCCTGGGCCTGAGTCTTCACCGCGCTCGCCGTCAGGCGCCGCCCGCGCCCAGCCGGGCGGTCCGGCTGCGTGAGCACGCCCGCCACTTCGTGGCCCTCCTGCACGAGGGCGGCCAATGTCGGGCAGGCAAACTCCGGTGTGCCGGCGAAGACGAGCCTCACGCCGCCGCTCACATGGCGAGCCGCTGGTGTTTTTCGAGCTTCTTGCGAATGCGCTGTTGTTTCAGGCGCGACAGGTAGTCCACGAACACCTTGCCGTCGAGATGATCGATTTCGTGCTGGATGCACACCGCCAGGAGGTCCTCGGCGACCAACTCGAAAGGCCGCCCGTCGGCGTCCAGGGCGTGCACCTCGATCTTTTGGGCGCGCTCCACCTCTTCGTAGATGCCGGGGACGGACAGGCAGCCCTCCTCGACCTCGTAGGTCCCTTCGCTACGCACGATCACGGGATTGACGAATGTGCGCAACGCCTTGTGCTCGGGCGAGATATCGATGACCACGACCCGTTGCGCGACGTCGATCTGGGTGGCCGCAAGGCCGATGCCGCGCGCGCCGTACATGGTCTCGGCCATGTCGCGGATGAGCCCCCGGACCGCGTCGTCGACGCGCAAGACGGGCTGCGCCGTCTTGCGCAAACGCGGATCCGGGTAGCGAAGAATGTCACGCAATGCCATGGCGTCATTATACAAAATTTTCCGGTGCGACGCCCCCGCAAGTGGACGAGTCCGCCCCCAGCCACTACACTTGCCTCCATGCGCCCAGTCCGCCCTTTGCTGCTTTTGATCGCGGTCCTTGCCGTGAACCCGGCGTTCGCCGAGCGCCTCGCGATTCCGCACGCGCCGCGCCGCTACACCGTGCGCGTCGGTGACACGCTCTGGGGCATCGCCACCCACTTTTTCAAGGACCCGTGGAAGTGGCCGAGCATCTGGAACCGCAACCGCCAGATCCACAATCCGGATCTCATTTATCCCGGCGATGTGATCGTGCTCCGCTACGCCCCGAACGGCCGCCCGTACTTGGTGAACACCGGGCCGTCGCGGCCCCGGCCGCCGGTACGCCCGCGCACGCGCTCGGCGGTTCTCGAGCCGCGCCTGCGCTCGGCGCCGCTTGTGATGCCGATCCCGACACTCAACCCGAACGTGATCGAGCCGTTCCTCGCGCGCCCGCTCGCGCTGTCGCGGCGCGCCTTTCACCGCCTGGGCTATATCGCAAGCGCCATCCATCGCCATACGGTGCTCGGGACGTTCAGCTGGTTCTATGCCCAGCACCTGGGCCGTCACCCGGCAAAGGTTTATGACATCTACCGCCGTGGCCCCGCCATGCGCAACCGCGACGGCGAGTTTCTTGCCTACGAGACCGTCTATGTCGGGCGCGCCAAGCTCGTGCGTCCGGGCCGTCGCCTCCCGGAGTTCGAGATCACCTCGGCCGTTCATGAGATTCAGTCCGGTGACTGGCTCGTGCCCTGGCGCCCGCGGCCGCCCACCCCCTACTATTACCCGCGTGCCCCCCACAAGCGGTTTCGCGGCCAGGTCGTGGCGACGCTGCACAACCATCTCAACCTCGGGGCCTACGCGGTGATCGCGCTCGATCTCGGCAAAAAGGCCGGTATGCGCCGCGGGTACGTGCTGCGTCTCACGAGCCGGCGCCGGACGTTCTACAACCCGGTTGCCGAGGAGACCGAGCATGGCCGGCGCCAACCCGTCGGCCTCGTCATGGTGTTTCGGACGTTCAAGCGCGTGAGCTTCGGCGTCGTCATGCAGTCGCGCCGCGAGATTCACATCGGCGACCACGTGGCGACCCCCTAGATTGACCTTCGGAATCATTTGCTCCATGCTTTGACGCCAAGTGCGCATCTCGCGCCAGACCCCGGGGAGCGGACCACTGAGTGCAAGATCCTGAAATGAAAGAAAACGTCCTGGACGTTCTGATGTATTTGTTCGAGAACTACATGGACGAGGGGCCGGACTTCAATCCCGACCAGGAATCGTTGGTGGCAGAACTCGCGCAGGCCGGTTTCCCCAAGGGGGAGATCGCCAAGGCGTTCGCGTGGCTCGAGGGGCTTGCGGCCTTGCGCAGCGACACAACGGCCGTGCCCGCCGACGCCTCGTTGAAATCGCTCCGCGTGTATTCCGAGGAGGAGCGCAACAAGCTGGACGTCGAAGCGCGCGGCTTCCTTCTGTTCCTCGAGCAAGGTGCCGTGCTCGATGCCAAGGCGCGCGAGCTCGTGATCGATCGCGTCATGGCCCTCGAGACCGATGAGATCGATCTCGAGCAGCTGAAGTGGATCATCCTCATGGTGTTGTTTAACCAACCCGGCCAGGAGCAGGCGTACGCATGGATGGAGGACCTCGTGTTCAACGAAACACAGGGGGCCCTCAACTAGTTAGTCAGGCTGACCCACACGCAAGCCCCATGACCGCTCGGTGTCTGGGTGCCCCCCCTTTATCCCGAAAAATCGCGCATGCCTAAGAACCTCATCATTGTCGAGTCGCCGGCGAAAGCCAAGACGATGAGCAAATACCTCGGCAAGGACTTCACGGCCCTGGCCTCCTACGGTCATGTGCGCGATCTCGTCCCCAAGAAGGGGGCGGTGGATACCGAGCACGACTTCCACATGAAGTACGAGCTGATCGAAAAGAACCGCAAGCACGTCGATCTCATTGCCAAGGCCGTCAAGAAGGCCGACGCGCTGTATCTCGCGACCGACCCGGACCGTGAGGGCGAGGCGATTTCGTGGCACCTCTACGAGATCCTGAAAGACGAAGGCCTTCTGGACGGCAAGCCCGTCTACCGCGTTGTGTTCCACGAGATCACAAAGAGCGCGATCAAGAAGGCGGTGGCGGAGCCGCGCGCCTTGTCCGAGAACCTGATCAACGCCCAGCAGGCGCGGCGCGCGCTCGACTACTTGGTTGGCTTCAATCTGTCGCCGCTTTTGTGGAAGAAGGTGCGCCGCGGCCTCTCGGCCGGGCGCGTGCAAAGCCCGGCCTTGCGGCTCATCGTGGAGCGCGAGGAGGAGATCGAGCGTTTCGTCGAACGCGAATACTGGACGATCGAGTCGGAGTTGACGGCGCGTGATCAGGCGTTTCGCGCGAAACTCACGGTCCTGAACGGGGCGAAGCTCGATCAGTTCGCGATACCCGACAGCGACGCGGCCGATGCCGCGGAGGCGGTCTTGCGCCGCGGCGCGCCCACGGGCCGCTATCGCGTCGCATCGGTCGAGCGCAAGCAGCGAAAGCGCCACCCGGCCCCGCCGTTCACGACCTCGACCTTGCAGCAGGAGGCGTCGCGCAAGCTCCACTTCACGGCGCAACGGACGATGCGCACCGCGCAGCAGCTCTACGAGGGGGTCGAGATCGAGGGCGAGACGGTCGGCCTCATCAGCTACATGCGTACCGACTCGGTGACGCTCGCCCAGGACGCCCTGACCGAGATCCGGGCGTTCATCGCGGAACGCTACGGCGCGGACAACCTCCCGGAGACCGCGCACGTCTACAAGACGCGCTCCAAGAACGCGCAAGAGGCCCACGAGGCCATCCGTCCGACCGCCACCCGGCGGCTCCCCGAGGACGTGCGCGCGATCCTGAGCGCCGACCAGATGAAACTCTACGAACTGATCTGGCGGCGGACCGTGGCCTGCCAGATGGTCCCCGCCCTGCTCGATACCATGGCGGTCGATCTCGAAGCCGGCCCCGGCAACGTGTCGCGCGCCACGGGCTCGGCGGTTTTGAGCCCGGGCTTCATGGCCGTCTATCAGGAGGGCGCCGACGATCGCAAGGGCGAGGACGAGGACAAAGATCGGATCCTGCCGGACATGCGCGTCGGCGAGGACGTGGCCTTGAGCGCCATCCACAAGGAGCAGCACTTCACGGAGCCCCCGCCGCGCTATTCCGAGGCGAGTCTCGTCAAGACCCTCGAGGCCTACGGCATCGGCCGCCCCTCGACCTACGCCACCATCATCCAGACCCTGCAACAACGGGAATACGTGGTCTTGGAGAAGCGGCGTTTCCAGCCGACGGACGTCGGGCGCGTGGTCAACAAATTTCTCGCGCTGCACTTCGAGCGCTATGTGGATTATGAATTCACGGCGCGACTCGAGGACGATCTCGATGCGGTGGCGCGCGGGGAAAAGGAGTGGGTCCCGCTGCTCGCGGACTTCTGGTCGGCGTTCCATAAGCAAGTGAGCACCAAGGAGGACGCCGAGCGCCCCGGGGTCGAGATCCTGGAGGAGGCCTGCCCGCAATGCGGCAAGCCGCTCTCCAAGCGGCTCGGGCGCAACGGCTATTTCATCGGCTGTACCGGCTATCCGGAATGCGACTACACGCGCAATCTCGACGAGGATGCCAAGGCGCAGGCGCCCGAGGTGGTGGCCGATCGGTCGTGCCCGGAGTGCGGCCATCCGCTGGTGGTGAAGCGCGGCCGCTACGGGCGCTTCATCGGCTGCAGTCATTACCCGAGCTGCCGGCACATCGAGCCGCTCGAAAAGCCGAGCGATACGGGTGTCGCTTGCCCCGAATGCCGATCAGGCACGCTGCTCAAACGCAAGTCGCGGTACGGCAAGTTGTTTTACTCGTGCTCGCGTTACCCCGAGTGCAAGTACGCGGTCTGGAACCCGCCGCTCGCGGAACCGTGCCCGCAGTGCGGCCACCCGATCCTGACGGTCAAGACCACGAAGCGCCGCGGCGTCGAGAAGGTGTGTCCGCAAAAGGCCTGCGGTTACGCCGTCGCCTGCCCGGAATGCGCCGAGGCCCCCTGATCGGCCGGAATAAAGGGCCGCTCGGGGGCGTCTTTACGGATATGAAGGACCCCCATCAAGAGCGGGCGCAAACCGCCTCTGCCGCATGACGCCTCGTCCGACTGATCGTCTCGTCCCGCGCCTTCTGATCGCGCTGACCGCGCTCGTCGGCGCGGCCCTCGTCAGCGCTTGCGCGCGCCCCTTGTCGCCCTCTCAGGCCTTTCGCTTCCATGCCGCGATCCGCCACGGGGAGCTTGCGGTGCGCTTCACCGCCGCCCCCGGCTACCATCTGTACCGTGACCGCATCCATCTCGTGCTGCGCCCGCGCTCGGCGGCGCTTGCGCGCTACCGTCTCCCGCCCGGGCGCTGGCTGAACGACCCGGCCCTTGGGCGCCTGCGCGTTTACGAGGGACGCACGCGGTTTGCGATCCCGTTCGCGCGCATCCGCCACGGCCAGCACGTGCGCGTGATCGCGCGCTACCAGGGTTGCGCCAACGCCGGCATCTGTTATCCCAGCGCGCAGCGCACCGTGCCGCTCGTCTGGACGGGCGCGACCCGCATCCCGAAGGCGCGGACCACCGCATGGACGCAGGCGCACGATCCCTCCAGTCCCCCGTGGGCGACGCTGCTCGTGTTTCTGGTTGCCGGCATCGGTCTTGCGTTCACCCCCTGCATCTTTCCGATGGTGCCGATCCTCTCGGCCACCATCGTCGGCCAGCAGGGGCCGACGCGGCGCGCGCGCCCCTTCACCTTATCGGCGGCCTACGTCGGGGGCATGGCCCTGACCTACACGGCTGCCGGCATCGTCGCGGCCCTGACCGGCCATTACGTGCAGGCGGCGTTTCAGAACCCGTGGGTCATCACGATTTTCAGCGCCGTGTTCCTGGTGCTCGCGGCGAGCCTCTTCGGGCTTTATGAACTCCAGGTCCCGTGCGCGATCCAGGAGCGCATGAGCCGCTTCGGTCGCGGCGGCCAGGCGCTCGGCTCCTTTGTCCTCGGGATGTGCTCGGCGCTCATCGTCGGGCCGTGCGTCGCCGCCCCGCTCGCCGGTGCCCTGCTCCTCATTTCGCGCACCGGGGATGTGGCCTTCGGGGGGGCCGCGCTCTTCGCCTTGAGTCTCGGCATGGGCATCCCGCTTTTGGTGATCGGCACATCGGCGGGCCACCTCTTGCCCAAGGCCGGGCCGTGGCTGACGAAGACCCGCGCGCTCTTCGGGGTGCTGCTGGTGGGTGTCGCCATCTGGCTCGAGAGCCGTGTCCTCCCTCAACCGCTCACCCTGGGGCTCTGGGGGCTTCTCGCGATCGTCTCCTCGGTCGCGGCCGGGGCGCTCGAGCCCCTGGCGGCCGGGGCCTCCGGTTGGGCGCGCGGCGCGAAAGGGGCGCTGGTTGCGCTTCTGGCCTACGGGTTGGCCCTCGGGGCCGGCGCCCTGGGCGGCGCGGGGAGTCTCGCGGCCCCGCTTGCGCCCTACACCGGGGGCCGGGCGCCGGCGTCCCGGACGCTGGCCTTCACCCCGGTCACGAACGTCACGCGCCTTGCCGCCGTCCTGCATCACGCCCACGGCCGCCCGGTGCTCGTCGACTTCTGGGCGTCCTGGTGTGTCCAGTGCCGCCGCATGACCGCCCAGACCTTCCAGAGTGCGCGCGTGCGTTCGGCCTTGAAGGGTTTTGTCCTGGTCCGCGCCGATGTCACAAGGAGCGGGGCGCAAAGCCGCGCCCTTGAACGGCGCCTCGGGGTCTTCGGGCCGCCGACGCTCGTCTTTTTCAATCGCGCCGGCCACCGCGTACGGGATGTGGCGGGTTACGAGGGGCCCGGGCGGCTCGTGCGCACCCTGCGGGCCCTCGCGCTCACGGGGCACCCGGTCCCGGCCGCGCGCAGCACGACCCGCACGGGGAGGCCGACGTGACAAGAACGCAGCGATGGATGGGGGCCCTGGCCCTTTGGGGGGCGCTTGCCGCGGGGCCCGCCGCTCTGGCCGCCGGCCCTGCGGTCGCGAAGGCGGTCTTGTACCGGGATCTCGCGCAAGCACATGCCATCACGGAAGGGCATGGGCCACGCGTCCTCTATGACCTCTTCGACCCCAACTGCCCTTACTGCCACCTGCTGTATGAACGCCTCCAGGCGCTCATCGGCCCCTATCACGTCACCCTGCGCGAGATCCCGGTCGCCTATCTGACGCCCACGAGCGAAGGCAAGGCCGCGGCCTTGCTCGAGGCCCGGGACCCGCGCCGAGCGCTCGCCGCGAGCCAGGCCCATTACTCCTGGAAGACCGGGAGCTCGATTGCCCCCAAGACGCCCACGCCCGCGGTCGCGCGCGCGCTCGCGGCCAACCGCAAGCTCGATGTCGCGGCCGTGGGCTTCCCGCTGGTGCCGATCCTGATCTACAAGAAGGCCGACGGCACGGTGCGTATCATCAACTCCGGCGCGCCGCCCGTGTGGGCCCTGAAGCAAATCCTCGCCAGTATCAAGACAACGTCGTGACGGGGGCGGACAACTCGCCTTCGGTACGCGCCTCGCGACTCAGGAGCGCGGTTACCGCGTCCTGCGGGGTCCGCCGGGCGAAGAGGACCTCGTACACCTGCTCGCTGATCGGCATCTCGATCCCCTGAGCGCGGGCCAGCGCGCGCACCTCGCGCGCGCTGGCAACCCCTTCCGCCGCCTGGCCCAGCTCGCCGAGGATGTCGGCCAGGGCGCGCCCGCGGGCAAGCCCGAGGCCCACGCGGCGGTTGCGCGAGAGGTCGTCTGTGCAGGTGAGCACCAGATCGCCCACCCCCGAGAGCCCCATCAGGGTCTCGGGACGCGCCCCGAGCGCAAGCCCGAGGCGCAAGAGTTCCGCCAAGCCGCGGGTGATGAGGGCGGCTCTCGCATTGGCGCCGAAGCCCAGCCCGTCACTGATGCCGACGGCGATGGCGAGTACGTTTTTGACCGCGCCGCCGATCTCCGCGCCGACGATGTCGTCGGTCGTGTAGACGCGCAGGCGCTCGCCCCGGAGCCAGGAGGCGACCCGTTCGCCCCGCTGCGGATCGCGCGCCGCCACGGTGAGGGCCGTGGGCAGGTCCGCTGCCACCTCGGAGGCGAAGCTTGGGCCGGTCAAGAGGGTCGGCGGGTGGTCGGGCAGCACCTCGCCGACCACCTCGGAAAGGCGTTTATGGGACCCGGGCTCGAGTCCTTTGCTCGCCCAGGCGATGATCGGGACCCGACGCGCGCCGGGGGGCAGGGCTTGCAAGAGGGCGCGGAACGCGCCGCTTGGGACGGCGATCAGGAGCCCCGTGGCGCCCGATGCGGCGCGCGCGAGGTCGCTTTCGATGACAAGGTTCGCGGGGAACACGACACCGGGCAGGGCCCGGCTGTGGGTCCGCTCGTGGGCGAGCCGCGCCATGCGCGCCTCGTCGGCGCCCCACAGACGAGTGGGCCGCCCGCGGCGCGCGAGCGTGACCGCAAGCGCTGTCCCCCAGACCCCGGCCCCCAGGACCGCGATGGTGTCCTCGGGCTCAATGGGCGGCTTGCCCATCTTGCTGCTCACCCTCTTCCTTTTGCTGGTAGAGGGCCTCGAAATTGACCGGGTTGATGAGCAGCTGCGGGAATCCCCCTTTGGATACGAGGTCGTTGATCATCTCGCGCGAAAACGGCAGCAGGATGTTGGGGCAGGCGATCTCGAGCACCTTGGTCATCTCGCTCTCCGGCACGCCGGTTATGCGGAAGATGCCGGCCTGCTTGGTTTCGGCGAGAAACGCCGTGCGCTTGTCGAGCCGCGCCGTCACCGTCACCGACAACACGACCTCGTGGAGCCCCTCGGCGGGATTGATCGCGCCGTGCTCGATGCCGAGCTGCATGTCGACCTCCATGGCGGTCTTCTCGAGAAACACCTGGGGAGCATGCGGCGCCTCGTAGGAGATGTCTTTGACGTAAATCTTCTCGAGACTGAAAACGACTTCCGGATCTGCGTTCTGTTCGGCCACGGGGGCTCCTTCAAGAAGTGGTTGAGTGTGATCCCCCTACCGTTCGAGCAGGGTATCGAGTTCCCCCTGGGCATCGAGCTGCGCGAGTTCCCGGTATCCGCCGATGTGGCGGTCGCCGATGAAGATCTGCGGCACGGTGGTCGCGCCGGGCAGCCGTTCCTTCATCTCGCGCCGGCGCGCGGCATCCTCGTCCACGCGCACCTTTTCGACCTCGACCCCCTTCTTCTTGAGGAGGTGCAGGGCCATCTGACAGTAGGGGCAGACGCGGGTAGTGTACATCAAGACCTTGGGCATAAGGACCTACGACTCGATGGGAAGATTGCTGTTACGCCATGCCGTTATGCCGCCCGTGAGATTGCGTGCGCCGGCAAAGCCCTGTTTGTGCAGGATAGCGGCGGCGCGCGCCGAACGGGCGCCGGTCGCGCAATAGACGATGATCGGCCGCTCCTGGAACTTCTTCAGTTCCGGGATGCGTCCCGCGACTTGCCCGAGGGGGATATTGAGGGCGCGGTTGATATGCCCACTCTGGAACTCCGTGGGCTCGCGCACGTCCAACACCACCGCCGATTCGCGATTCATCAGGCGCACCGCCTCCTGGCTCGTGACGCGCGCACCGCCGGCCGCCCCCTCGAGCGCCGGCTGCAGGACGAGCAGGGCCAGCACCACCAGCAACGCCAGAAACAAAAACCAGTGATCGATGACGAATGCCAACATCCGTTTCCCCTACTCGATATCGGGAAGGCTGCAGAAGGCCGCGCGGACGGCCCCTATGAGTTGCAGGATGCGCGGGTCCGCGATCCGATAAAACACCTTGTTCGCGTGTTTCCGCGAGGCCAGAATCCCCTTGTCCCGCAAGATGGACAGGTGCTGGGAGATATTGCTCTGGGAAGTGCCCACTTGGGTGACGATATCCTGTACACTCACTTCGACCGAGGCACCGAGGATGCAGAGGATTTTCAGGCGCAGAGGGTGGGCAATCGCCTTCAAGGACCGCGAGGCGAGATGAATGTCCTCTTCTTTGGTGATCAGGATATTCCCAAGAGGCTGGTGGACTATCTCGTTAGACGCCATATCGACTCCCTTGGTCATGAAAGACCGCCGAACCGCACAGTAAGCGTTTGCCGCTGCTGCCAGCGGTGAAACATTATACAATATAAGCGAAATTTAAAAGACTGAAGAACCGGATATCCATGCCGACGATACCCAAACCCCTCGTGCTCGTCATCCTCGATGGCTGGGGCCATAGCGATCGCGCGGAGAACAACGCCATCGCCGCGGCCCGCAAACCCTGGTGGGACGAGGCCTGGGAGCGGCGCCCCCACGGCCTCATCCAGGCCTCCGAGGCGGCCGTGGGCCTGCCCTCGAAACAGATGGGGAACTCCGAGGTGGGCCACCTCAACCTGGGCGCCGGGCGCGTCGTCTACCAGGAATACACGCGCATCAACCGGGCGATCGCCTCGGGGGCCTTTTTTACCAACAAGACCTTGACCGACGCCGTCGACGTGGCGCGCGACAGCCACAAGAGCCTGCATATCCTAGGCCTCTTGTCGCCGGGCGGCGTCCACAGCCACGAAGACCACATCCATGCGATGGTCGAGCTCGCCGTCACCCGCGGCCTCGGCCGCGTCTATCTGCTCGCCTTTCTGGACGGCCGCGACACCCTCCCTCAGAGCGCCGGGGCCTCGCTCGCGGCCATGGAGGCCAAGTTCGCGGCCCTCGGGCGCGGGCGCATCGCATCGGTCGTGGGGCGTTACTACTCGATGGACCGCGACCACCGTTGGCCGCGGGTGCAGGCGGCCTACGATTTGCTGACCGCGGGCCAGGCGCCGTTTCGGGCGCCGAGCGCGGGCGAGGCGCTCGCGGCCGCCTACGCGCGCGGCGAGACCGACGAGTTCGTGCGCCCGACGCTCATCGTGCCGCCGGGAAAGGCCGCGCGCGTGATCGACGACGGGGACGTCGTGGTGTTCATGAATTTCCGCTCCGACCGCGCGCGTCAGATCACGAGGCCCTTCATCGACCCGGAATTCGACGGCTTCGAGCGCGCCGTCCGGCGCACGCTCGGGCGGTTTGTGAGCCTGACCGAATACCAGGCCGAATTCCATGTGCCGGTGGCCTTCCCGTCGGCGCGTCTCGTGAACGTGCTGGGGGCCACCCTGTCCGATCTCGGCAAGCGCCAGCTGCGCGTCGCCGAGACCGAGAAATACGCGCACGTGACGTTTTTCTTCAACGGCGGGGAAGAGACGCCGTTCGAAGGCGAGGATCGGATCCTGGTGCCCTCGCCGACCGACGTCGCGACCTACAACAAGCGGCCCGAAATGAGCGCCCAGGCCGTGACCGGCGAAATCCTGAAGGCGATCGAGGCGGGGCGCCACGACATCATCATCTGCAACTACGCCAATCCCGACATGGTCGGCCATACCGGCGATTTCGCGGCGACGGTGCGCGCGATCGAAACGCTCGACGGCTGTCTTGCGCGCCTGGCGGGTGCCGTGACCGCCCGCGGCGGCGAGATGCTCATCACGGCCGACCACGGCAACGCGGAACAAATGCAGGACCCCGAGAGCGGTCAGCCGCACACCGCCCATACGACGAATCCCGTGCCGCTCGTGTACGTCGGGCGCAAGGCGTCCATCAGCCCCCAGGGGTCGCTCGAGGACGTGGCGCCCACCATCTTGCAGTTGCTCGGTGCCCCGGTCCCCGCGGAAATGACCGGGCGCCCACTGATCGAGTGGTCTTGATAGGGCTCCTATGACACGGCACGCGCATCGAGCCCTGGCCTTCGGTCGCGTCGTTTTGGGGGTTGTCGCGCTACTCGCCTCGGGGTTGGCCGCGGCCTCGATCGCCCACGAATTGCACGTCCTGCGCCTGCAGGAGGCGCGCTTACAGCGGGGGCTCGATCACACCCTGCGCGATCGCAGCACCGCGGTGAACGGCCTGCGTTTGGCGGAAGACCACATCGCCCTCATCGCCCGCCGGCTCGTCGGCAGCGAACGCAAGGCGCGGGTGATGAGGGCACGCATTCGGGTCTTGCATTCGCGGGTAAGCGTCCTACGGCGTCGCGAGCGGCGGGAGCGCGCGGTCCTCAAGCGCCAGGCGCTTGCCGCCTACCGGGTCGGGCGGGCCGGCCCGCTCAAGCTCTTTTTCGAACAGCGCAGTCCGCAAGAGGCCCAGCGCCTGCTCATGGAGTATCGCTACATCCTGCGGGCGCAGGCCCATGAGATCGCAGCGGCGCGCGTGACCCTCGGCGCGCTGATGCGCACCGAGACCCTGATTCGCGCGCGGGCGCTGCGGCTTGCCCTGCTCGTGACCCGCGAGCGGCGCCAGGAACGGCACCTGAGGACGGCGCTCACGCAGCGCGCGGCGCTCGTGCATGAGCTGAACCGGCGGGCCCGGAGTGGCCACGCGCAGCTCGTGGCCCTGCGGGCCCGGGCGAAACGCCTGCAGGCGCTCATGCGCGGCCTGCGCCGGCTGTCGCGCAAGGCCCCGCCGATCCCGAGCCTGAGCGGCCCGTTCGCGCGTTTTCGCGGGCGCCTGCCGTTGCCGATCCCGGCGCGGTTCGCAACCCTGCACGCGGCATCCGCGCACGGCCTCGGCCGTTGGCGGGGGGTGGTGCTCCCGGGCCATCCGGGCGAGGAGGTGCGCGCGGTCTTTCCGGGGCGCGTCGTCTACGCCAACTGGTTGCGCGGATACGGTTTGTTGTTGATACTGGACAACGGCGATGGCTACATGACCTTGTATGGTCACAACCAGACGTTGTTGAAGCGCGTGGGCGATACCGTCAAGGGTGGCGAGGTGATCGCGACCGTCGGCACAAGCGGCGGGTTTTCCCGGCCGGGGCTCTATTTCGACCTGAGTCACGACGGCCAACCCTTGAACCCGTTGGCCTGGTTTGCGCACTGAACCTCTTGATCGGAGATGGTGATGAAAAGACGTCTCACGCGCTACGCGCTGATCCTTTTGACGGGCATGTTTCTCGGCGCGGGCCTCACGCTCGAACGGGCCGTCCAGGCGCAACGCGAGGCACAAGACAACGCGGCCCTGTCCCGCTTGCCGCTGAAACAGCTGCGCACCTTCGCGCAGGTCTTCAACATCGTGAAGACCGAGTACGTTTCGAAGGAGAGTAACGGCAAGTTGATCGACAACGCGATCCGCGGCATGGTCAACAATCTCGATCCGCACTCGCAGTATCTCGATCCGCGCCAGTATCGGCATCTGCAGGTGGATACCACCGGGCGTTTCGGCGGCGTCGGGCTCGAACTGTCCGAGTACAAGGGCTTCCTGCGGGTCGTGACCCCCATCAGCGGCACGCCGGGCGGCAAGAGCGGCATCCGCCCGGGCGACCTCATCGTGCGCGTCAACGGGACCTTCGTGCAGGGCCTGTCGCTGCACCGTGCCGTGCGCTTGTTGCGCGGGCGGCCGGGGACCATGGTCACGCTCGCCGTGTTGCGCAAAGGCGTGACCCACCCGCTCATCTTTCATCTGCGCCGCCAGATCATCAAGATCCACAGCGTCACGAGCCGGTTGCTCGCGCCGGGCTACGGCTATCTGCGGATCTCCGAATTCCAGAGTCACACGGGACGCGCGGTGACGCGCGCGCTTGCGCATCTGCAGGCGGTCAACCACGCCCCGCTGAAGGGCCTGATCCTGGATTTGCGCGACAATCCCGGGGGCGTTTTGAACGCGGCGGTCGCCGTCTGCGATGATTTTCTGAGCCATGGGGTGATCGT
The DNA here is from genome assembly GCA_027343725.1 of Acidiferrobacteraceae bacterium. GTDB lineage: Bacteria > Pseudomonadota > Gammaproteobacteria > Acidiferrobacterales > Acidiferrobacteraceae > Acidiferrobacter. The sequence goes on along the minus strand of DAHWKH010000147.1, from coordinate 3,932 downwards.
CAGCACGCACGGGCGGGTGGCGAGCTCCGACATCGTGTTCCGGGCCCACGGACCGGACCGCCTGAACGGGGCGCCGATGGTGGTGCTCGTGAACGGCGGCTCGGCCTCGGCCGCGGAGATCGTCGCCGGCGCCCTGCAGGACAATCATCGCGCCATCATCATGGGCACCAAGACCTTCGGCAAGGGGAGCGTCCAGACCATCATGCCGATGGGCAACGGCGGCGCGCTGCGACTCACCACCGCGCGCTATTTCACGCCCAACGGGCACTCGATCCAAAACATCGGCATCGTCCCGAACGTGGTCGTGCACGAGGGGCGTTTCCTCCCGAGCCACCACACGCCCTTCCTGCGCGAGGTCAATCTCCCGCACCACCTCAAAAACCCAAGCCCGCCGCCGACGCCCGCGGGCATGGTCAAGGTGTCGCCCAAGGTTCAGGCCCTCCTGAATCGCGATTACCAGTTGCGTCAGGCGTTCGATCTCCTGAGAGGGATCCGCGTCTTTGAGCGGATGAAGGCGTCCTGATGTCCGCGCACGAGCCGCTGCCGGTCCGCATCCGGCCGTTGCAGCGCAGCGATCTCCCCGGGGTGATGCAGCTGCACCGGGAGCTCGGATGGAATCCGGCCTTCAAGGCCGACGGGAGCACCCTGGGCCAACGCCTGGCGGCGCTCATCACCGAGGAGAGCGCCTTGCTCCTGGTCGCCGAACACGACCGCCACGTGGTCGGCTATGTCCACGGGGAGGTCGTCACGCACCTCCTGTTCGCCGGGCGCGAGCTCTTGATCACCGAGGTGTTCGTCGTGGGCTCGGCGCGCGGGCGCGGGGTGGGGACGGCGCTCATGGCGGCGATCGAAACGCAGGCCGCGGCCCGCAAATGCTTTCGGATCAGCGTCCTGAACAGCCGCGAGCGCGAATCCTACCGGCGGGGATTCTATCCCTCGCTCGGTTACGAGGAGCGCCCGAGCGTCGTGAACTTCACCAAGCGCCTCGACTGGGGCTAGATCCGGGATCAGTCGCCGGGGCGCAGGAGGTCGGCGAGCGACCACCCCACGAGGAGCACACCCGGTACGCCGAGCACGACCTCCACGATCCCGATATGGGCGGCCACGAACGCCGCGTGGGTGAGGGCGAACACCAACAGTCCGCCGGCGGTCAGCACGCCGCCGAAGAGGCCGACGATGATGCGCCGGTGGCGGCGGCGCATGTCGCGCACCAGGCGTTCCATCTCCTCGGACCGCCAGCGCGTCATGATCTCCCCGTCCTTGGCCTGCTCGAGGGTGCTGTGGAGGATGCGCGGCATGTCCGGCAGGATCCGCACCCAGGTCGGGTACTCTTTCTTCAATCCTCTCCAGATCGCGCGGAGACCCAGTTGCTCCCGCATCCAGCGCTCGAGAAAGGGTTTGGCCGTGATCCAGAGATCGAGGTCCGGATACAGCCGCCGGCCCAGGCCCTCGATGTTGAAGAGCGTCTTTTGGAGGAGCACGAGCTGCGGCTGGACCTCCATGTGGAAGCGGCGCGCGGTCTGAAAGAGGTTCAGGAGCAAGCGCCCGAACGAGATGTCTTTTATGGGTTTCGCGAAAATCGGCTCGCAGACGGTGCGGAAGGCGCCCTCGAGCTCATCGACGCGGGTCTCCTTCGGCACCCAGCCCGCGCGCACGTGGGCCTCGGCGATGCTGTGGTAATCGCGGTTCAGGAAGCCGAGGATGTTCGCGGCGAGATAGTATTTGTCCTCGGCGCTCAGAGTCCCCATGATCCCGAAATCCACCGCCCGGTATTGGCCGGTGAGGGACACGAAAATGTTCCCCGGGTGCATGTCGGCATGGAAAAACCCGTCGCGGAACGCCTGGGTAAAGAAGATCTCGACGCCGTTGTGGGCGAGCTTCCTGAGGTCCACGCCGGCCTCCACGAGCGCCTCCACGTTCGAGATCGGCACGCCCGAGATGCGCTCCATGACCATCACCGTGCGGCGCGTGTAATCCCAGTACACCTTCGGGACGTACAGGAGGTCGGAGTGCGCGAAATTCACCCGCAGCTGGCTTGCGTTCGCGGCCTCGTGGGCGAGGTCCATCTCGTCGTAGACGATGGTCTGGTACTCGCGCACCACGTCCAGGGGCCGCAGGCGCCTGGCATCCGGCAGGTAGCGGATCGCCATGTGCGCGAGGGTCCGGAGGAGCGCGAGGTCGCGCGCGAGGATCTTCTCGATGCCCGGACGCAGGACCTTGACCGCGACCTCGCTGCCGTCTTTCAGGACCGCGAAGTGCACTTGCGCGACCGAGGCCGAGGCGATCGGCGTTTCATCGAAGCTCAGAAAGGCCTGATCCAAAGGCATGCCGTAGGCCGCCTCGATCCGCTGGATGGCCTCGGCGCCGGAAAACGGCGGGACCTTGTCCTGCAGCTGGCTCAGTTCCTTCAGGATGTCGTCCGGGATCAGGTCCGGGCGCGTCGAGACCATCTGCCCGAACTTGATGAAGATCGGTCCGAGCTCCTCGAGCGCCTGGCGCAGGCGCACCCCACGCGGTGCCAGCACGCGCTTGCGCCAACGCCACGGCGCGAGCCGCAGGAAGCGCCCGTAGAACCGAAAGAGGTGCAGGGCCGTGACGAACTCATCCAGGTCGTGACGGATGAATACGGCGGTGATATGCAACAGTCGCCGCGTGCGCCCGAAGCCGAGCATCAGCGGGCCTTGATGCGCGCGACGCGCTGGGCCAGCCGCTCGGCGTCATCGCGCACGACATCCACCGCGTTCACGAAGTCCTCGATGTCGCGCTGCACCGCCAGGATCCCCGCGTCCTCGGTCAGAAACGCGGCGGCATTGCCGGCGAGCGTCCAGGCGGCATAGCGCGCACCCCGCGCCACGCGCCTTGCGGCCTGGGCGACAAGGTGCGCCGGGACATCGCCGAGCGCCCCGGCCAGGACCTCCTCCCAGTCGATCGAGGCGCGCTCGAACACGGTCTTGACGGCGAGCGCGCAGTCCACGTCGCCGTCGATGCCGAGACCGCCGGCCATCACCTTTTGGGTCTGTTCCACGCGCGCCCGCAGGAGTGCCAGGAACTGCCCGGGCGATCCCGAGAGCGTGACGGTCGGCGTGTCCTGCGAGGGCGCGCGCACGCGGATGCGCTCATCCTCGAACACGAGCTCACACGCCCATGCGGGGTTCGTGACATGGAGGCGCACGATCCGCCCATTGAGCGCGCCCAGGCCGTGCCGCGCCTCGCGGTCCAGGCGAAAGGGGGCGTTCAGCGCCGGTTCGATGATGGCGTAGGGCCAGTCGTTCACAGCGCCGCCTCCCGCGGGACGTGCAGCACCACCGTGCCCGCGATCTTGTCGTGGAATCCCTGTTTGCGTGGGTCCCACGCGATCCAGAGGAAACCGAGGCCGAGGGTGGCGTAGGAGACGAGGTAACCGAGGTTGCGCAAAAGCGACTGGCGCACGGTGAGCGCCCCGAGGGTCTGGGCATCCACGAGGTGGCAGCGGAACACGAGCTTTCCCGGGGTCCCGAGGAAGCGGACCCAGAAAAAGACCGAGTAGGCGACCCCGAACGCCACGCCCAGGAGTTGGCGCAGCGGGTGCGCGGCGGTCTCCGTGATATCGGCCGCAACGAACGCAGACCACGTCGGGTGCGCCGGTAAGCGGCTCGGCACCAGCGCCGACATGACCGGCAGGAGAATCAGGTTGTCGAGGAGGTCCGCCCCCATGCGGCGCCAGAACCCGGCATAGCGCCGCAGGTCCGCGGACGGCGAGGAGAGCGCCGTGCTCATTACAATTTGTAGCCCCGGTGCAAGGCCACGATCCCGCCGGCCAGATTCCAGTGGTCCACGCGCTCGAAGCCGGCATCCGCCATCAGGTCCCGCAGTCCCTGTTGGTCCGGGTGTTTGCGGATCGACTCCACCAGGTATTGGTAGCTGCCCTCGTCGTGCGCGACCAGGCGGCCGAT
>DAHWKH010000137.1 GCA_027343725.1 Acidiferrobacteraceae bacterium | reverse complement strand
CGAGAGCCGCATCAACATATCGCCCAAGGGCCAGGACTCGCTGCGCGTGCTGAACGCGAACCGCGTGGTCTGGATCAACCTCACGGGCAGCGGCAACGAGTCGGCCGCGCACGTGGCCGTCGATCCCCGCATGACCCTCATGTTCTGCGCCTTTTCCGGGGACCCGGTGATCCTGAGGCTGTACGGGCAGGCGCGCGCCATCCACCATACGGATGCGGACTGGGACGCCTTGGCGGCGCTGTTTCCGGCGCATCCGGGCTCTCGGCAGATCTTCGATGTGGCCGTCGATCGGGTGCAGACCTCCTGCGGGTTCGGCGTGCCCTATTTCGACTATGCGGGTGACCGGCCGGACCTCGATCGCTGGACCGAAAACAAGGGCGACGAGGGTCTGCGGCGGTATTGGCGCGAGCGCAACGCCTTGAGCATCGATGGCCTCAAGAGCGATATCGTGGCCCGGAACGGCCTGGATGCCCCAGACGGTGAGCGCCGCCTCAAGGCCGATAACGGGGATTGACCGCCTTGACGGGCAAGGCGTCGATCCAGTCCCAGGAGTTCCCGAGATAGATCGTGCCGCCCACGATCACCGGATTCACGATCCCGAAGCGCCCGCCCACCTCGTGATGACCGAGGACCTGCCCGCTACGCGGATTCAGGGCGTAAACCGTGGGACCGGTGGAGATGTAAAGCGTCCCCTGGTACCAAGTCGGCGCGCCGCGCCCGGCCCCGGCCGGCCCGGCGTCGGGCACGTGCCAGACCCACTTGACCGCCCCGGTGTGCAGATTGATCGCCTCGTAGGTCGAGGTCACGGGGGATCCGACATAGACGGTGTTGCCGTGGATCATCGGGACGCCGCCCTTGAAGGCCGGGATCTTGGGTCCGCGTCCCATACGATCGGTCCACAGCACGCGCCCGGTGCGCGCGTCGTAGGCGCGCACGAGCGTGTTCAAGGTGACGCGGCCCGCCACGCGTTTGGGCTGGGCGACGGCGTCCATGACGACGATGCCGTTGACGACCGCCGGGGAGACGTCGCCCATGCCGGTGTTGGTGGCGCCCGGGATACTGCCCCGCCAGAGGACCTTGCCGGTTTTGGCATTCAGGGCGTAGAGGTCGGCGACCACGGACAGGGACACATACACCCGGTGATGCCAGACCGCCGGGCTCGACATATTGGCGATCCCGCCCACGTGATCCTTCCAGCGCTTGTGGCCGGTGCGCGCGCTGATCGCGTAGATGTCGCCATCGCCGGTGCTGATGTAGAGGGAGTGATACGCGTAGGCCGGTGTCGGCATCGCGTCGCCGGCGGTGGGGAAGTACCAGCGCAGCTTCCCGGTGCGGGCGCTGAGGCAGTAGACGCCGTTGTAACTGATATCGAGACCGCGGCCCGCGGAATGGGGATCATGGGCGTAACGCAGGACGTTCGCGAAATTGAACGAGACGCTTCCGGCCGAGAGATAGACCCGACCGTGGCTCACGAGTGGGTTGCCCATGAGGGTATTGCCGACCGGGCTTGTTCGCCAGATGAGGCGCCCCGTGCGGGCATTGACGGCGTAGGCGAACGAGTCATCGCTTTCGGCATAGACCACGCCATTCACCATCGAGACGCCAAGCGCGTTCCCGTAGAATTGCGTCTGCACCGGCAACGCCTCGCGGACCCCGTAGATACGCGCCCCGAACGGTAGTGTGTCGCTGAGGGGCCAGGCGCGGGCCTCCGGAAAATTCCAACGCACACCGTTCCGGATCCAGGCGGGCGCCGAGGGCGCGACCGGGAACGCGGCGTTATGGCTGGGACCGCCGTAGGCGTGGCTCCAGCTCTTCGGTCCCACGATATCCGCCCCCCGCGGGGCGTTTTGCGGGAGGTAGAGAGGCGCAAAGGGGCTGTCGGGATCGCGCGCATTGTGGCGCGGGTCGTGGGGAATGGCGATGTGCGCCGCCATCACCGGGAGCGGCAGCAGGGCGCCGATGACGAGCACGGTTCGCCACCCTGGCTTTATCGTCATATGCCTGTGTCTCCTGGGAAACACGCTAGGCTACTACTCTACAACCCCTGCGGCCTGAGACCAAGGGGCGCTGGAGGATTATGCCACTGAGTGGCGTAATACGAATAGGCGGAGGGTCTTTAAAACCGTCATTTCGGCCGTTGGGCGCGCAAGGCCGGATTGACCGACCGGGTGCTGTGCCAAGCACTCGCCGGTTTGATCGATGCCGAGTGGAGTGGCGGCCTCGTCAAGAAGCGAGTCCCGCTTCCGGGACGCGGTAAGCGCGGCGGGGCGAGGACGCGGCTGGCGACCAACAAGGGCAGCCGATGGTTCTTCGTCTTCGGTTTTGAGAAGAGCGATCGCGCGAACGTGGGCGACGATGAACGTGAGGCGCTGTAGGACCTCGCTACCGACTACCTGGCGCGGAACCTGGCGCAGTTGGATGCCGCTGTTGCAGGTGGAAGTTTGCAGGAGATTTCGATCATGACCAAGCGTAAGACGAAAAGCCGGATTTTCGCTGCGGTGCATGAAACGGCGAGCGATCTGCATCGCCTCGGATTCATCGACAAGCGCAAGATGCGCAAGTACGACGTGCTGTGTCTGGAACCGGTACCCGAGTACGACGCAGCGAGAATTCGCGCGCTGCGTGAAAATCTGCACCTAAGCCAGGCCGTGCTCGCCTCGGTGCTCAATACGAGTCTTTCGACCGTACGCAAATGGGAAGTCGGCGACAAGAAGCCGAGTGGCCCATCGCTCAAGCTTCTGAACCTCATCGAGCGCAAAGGTCTCGACGCCGTGATCTGAACGGGTTTCTGCGGCCGAGAGTGCCGTAGATGTGGACCAGTCGCCAAAAGAGCCGAAGCCTCCCGTTCCTCCCCCGCTTTGAGCGGCGCACGCCTCGCTACTGACGACCTGCTCCACGAAAGACCGGTCTTGGCCGGTACGGATTCGGACGGGACGCGCGGGCCCCTTAAGCCTTGTAGGCAGACCTTAACGCCGCGCCAACGATGCTACACCTCGTGAGAACTGGTTTTTGCCAGACTCGGGCGACCCCTATGTGCGCGTCTATGCGGAAACCAACGGGGTCTGACAGGTGTCCGACCGTGCTGCGCCCGCAGGCACGGTCGGGGCAGTCGCGAAGGGCAACAGCACGCGTAGGGGCCGGCCGTGAGCTTCGGCTTAGTGGCTCCCGGGCGCGGCCCGCGACAGGAGGCCGCTCTTAAGGGGCCCGCAAGGCACCGCGGGGGATGAGGGCCGCGTAGCGAAAGAGGGCGGCGCGATACCGGTACGAGTCGCTGAGGAGATGGAGGCGCGTCAGACGCGCGGCGGTCAGGTCCGACTCGGCGGTAATCACATCCAGCATGTCCGCAAGGCCGATGCGGTACTGGGTGCGAATACCGATCAGGGCCGCGTGCGCGCTGCGGGCCGCAAGCGCGGCCTTTCGGTAGGCCCGCAGACTGCTTTGCAGCCCATAGTAGGCCCGCCAGACCGCGAGCAGGATGCGATGCGCGCGCGCGTGCGTCTGCGCGCGCAGGGCGTGGGTGAGCGCCTGTTCCTGCTGGATCCTGTAGGTCTGGGCGAAGTTCATGTCGAAGGGGACGTTGACTTGGATCCCGAGCGCGAAACTGTTTTCATCCGGACCGTGCGGAAATTCGGCGTTGCCCGCGCCCGCCATGAGGGACACGGAAGGCCAGCCGCGGGCTGCGGTCTCGCGGACGAGGCGGTGGGCCTCGCGCACCCGCGCCAGATCGGCGAGCAGCGCGGGGTTGTCGCGCAGGGCTCGATGGAGCCAGCGGCGCACCGGGACCGGAACGGGGCGCCCGGGATTGCGTAGAGAGGCCGCCGTGAGGGGAGTGCCGACCGGGAGTCCGGCGGTTTCCGCGAGTTGCGCGCGCCGCACGCGCTCGAGGCCCTCGATCGACAAGAGCTGGCTTCGGGCCTCGGCCCATTGCGTCTTGGCGAGTTCGACATCGGTGATCGGTTTGAGATGCGCCCGGTAGAGGTGGCGCGCGGCTTGATAGATGCGCCCGCTCTCGCGCACGTCCCGGCGGTAAACGGCGACGTCCGCGCGCGCTTGGGCCAGACCGTAATAGGCGTCGGCGATGACGAGCGCGACGCGCTGCAGGCTTTCATCGGTGCCATAGCGCGCGACGAGGAGCGCGGCGCGGGCCCGGGCGACATGGGCGCGCCGGTACCCGAAATGAAACAGCACTTCGCTGAAAGACAGCGTGCTGTAGAGGGCATCCGTGGGGCCCGATGCGATGTTCGTGCCGCGCACGACGGTCTTGGCGCGTTGTTCCGTGAGCGTGCCATCGACGCTCGGCAGCCAGACGCTTTTGGCGACGCCGAGGGCCGCGGCTTGGGCGCGCAAGGCCTCCCAGGCCATCGCCGTGCGCGGATTGTGACGCAAGGCCCAGGCGGTCAAGCGCGGCAGGGAGCGCAGCGTCGCCAACTGCGATCGCGAGGGCGGCGGCGGCACACGCCATCGCGGCAGGCCGTGACGCCCAGGGCTATAAGCGCCGAGTGCCGGCAGGTGGTCCGTGGTGCCCCACGGGTCGTTCCACAGATCGGTCCGCGGCCGCAGGCCCGGGGCGGCGAGGGCGCATCGGGCGATCAGGAGGCCCAGGATGGCGACCCGCACGAGGGCGCCACTCGGTCGGATCGATCTCATAGGCCGGCCAGGAAGCGGTCCTCGTCGCGGCAGGCCTCGTCGCGGCCCACCTCACGGATGGTCGTGTGGGCGAGCCGATAGACCCGGTCGCAGCGGGCGATGGTTTCGCGCCGGTGGGCGATATGAATGCGCGTGATCCGCAAGGCTCGGAGATGATCACTGACCTCACGTTCGCGTGCCGCATCCAGATGGCTTGTCGCTTCATCGAGGATCAGCAACCGTGGCCCTGGGAGGAGCGCGCGCGCCAACAGGACGCGCTGCTTCTGGCCCCCGGACAAGACCGAACCCATGTCCCCGACGAGGGATTGATAGCCCATGGGCATGGCGGCGATGTCGTCGTGCACGGCCGCCGCGCGCGCCGCGCGCACGATGTCCTCGAGCGGGGCCTCGGGACATCCGAGCGCGATATTGTCGGCGATCGTGCCCGCGAACAACTGATCCGATTGCATCACGCAGCCGATGAGTGAGCGATAGCGCCGCAGACCCAGCTGGCGGATGTCGATGTCGCCGAGCAGGATCTGGCCCGCCTCGGGCGTCAAGAGGCCGAGCAGGAGTTTGGCGAGCGTCGATTTGCCGCTGCCCGAGGGTCCGATGATCGCGACCGAGGCCCCGGCCGGGATCGTCAGATCGACGTTGTCCAGCACGTAGGGATCGGACTCGGCATAGCGAAAGCGCAGGGCCCGGACCGCGAGCGTGGGTTCGGGGTCGGGCCCGACGTAGGTCCCGACGGCCGCGTCCTCGGGGGGCGTCAGGGCGATGTCGGCGAGGCGTTCCCCGTACAGGCGCAGCATGCGGAATTCCATCAGGGTGTTCACGAGCGTGTCGCCGCGCGTCAGGAACTGGCTCGCGAAGAGTGAATACGTGACGAGCATGCCGACCGTGAACGCCCCGCGCATCACAAACGTCGCCGCCATCCCGATCACGACCACGTGCGCGACGCCGATCAAGAACCGCTGGCTCACATGGAAGACCGCGGTCAGCTGCTGGACCCGCACGTCCTCGTTCGTGGAGTCGACGACGAGATTGCCGAATCGCGATGCCCTTTGACCCTCGCCGTTGAACAGCTTGATGGCCTGCGTGCCGCGCAAGGATTCGAGCAGATAGGTCTGCTGCTTGGCGAGCGCGTGGATGTGGCGCTCGGTGGCGTCCCGTAACGGCCGGTAGGCGACCCATCGCCCGAGGAGATAGAGCGCAAAGGCCGCGAGCACGATCAGGGTCAGTTCGCCACTGTAGAAGGCCAGCACGGCGATGATGGCGATCGCCAGGACGCCGTCGAGCAGGGCCGAGACCGAGTGAGTGGTGATGATCTGCTTGATGTTCTGGATCGCGTCGTACCGGGACACGATGTCGCCGATGTGGCGCTTTTCGTAGAAGGCCTGGGGTAAGCGCAAAAGGTGCGCGAAGACGTTGCTCGCCCATTGCGCGCCCATGACGGCATTGACGTAAATGAGCACGAACGAGCGGGCGACGGAAAACACCGCGGAGAACACCGTGACCGCGATGTACACAAGGCCCAGCAGGACCAGCAGATGGCGGTCGTTCACGACCAGGACGCGATCGATGACCCACTGCATGTAG
>DAHWKH010000014.1 GCA_027343725.1 Acidiferrobacteraceae bacterium | reverse complement strand
TTCATGCCGGGCAACTTATCGAGCAGGCTCGCCATGCCGCCCATACGCTCCATCTGCAGCATCTGCTCACGAAAATCCTCGAGATCGAAACCCTTGCCTTTCCGGAACTTGCGCGCCAAGCGTTCCGCGCTTTCGCGGTCGACCTTGCGCTCGGCCTCCTCGATGAGCGTCAGTACGTCGCCCATGCCGAGGATGCGCGAGGCCAGGCGGTCCGGGTGGAAGGGCTCGAGGCCGTCGGTCTTTTCGCCCACCCCCAAAAACTTGATCGGCTTGCCGGTCACGGCGCGCAGCGACAGCGCCGCCCCGCCCCGGGCATCCCCGTCGGTCTTGGTCAGGATCACGCCGGTCAGGGGCAAGGCCTCATGAAAGGCCTGCGCCGTGTTCACGGCGTCCTGTCCGGTCATGCTGTCGACCACGAACAGCGTCTCGACCGGCGTCACGGCGTCATGCAGGGCCCGCACCTCCGCCATCATCTCGGTATCCACGTGCAGGCGTCCGGCCGTGTCGACGATCAAGACCTCGATCCCCTCGCGGCGCGCGCGATCGAGCGCTTGGCGGGCGATGGCCGCCGGGTCTTCGTCCCGCGTGCTGGGCTGAAAGCTCACCGCCACCTCGGCCGCCAGGCGCTCCAACTGCTCGATCGCGGCCGGCCGGTACACGTCGGTGCTCACGAGCATCACCTTCTTGCGTTCGCGTTCGCGCAACCAGCGCGCGAGCTTCGCCGCACTCGTGGTCTTGCCCGAGCCCTGGAGCCCCGCGAGCAGGACGACGGCCGGGGGCCGCGCCGCGAGATTCAGGCGGTCGCACTGCGCCCCCATGACCTCGACCAGGGTGTCATACACGACCTTGATCACGGCCTGGCCCGGGCTCAAGCTCCCCAAGACCTCCTGCCCGAGCGCCCGTTCGCGTATGGCCTCGATCAGGGACTTGGTGGTGGCAAGCGCCACGTCGGCCTCGAGCAGCGCCATGCGGACCTCCCGCAGGGTCTCGCCGATGTTCTTCTCCGTGAGTCGGGTCTCGCCGCGCAAACCGCGCAACGCCCCTTGTAAACGGTTACTCAATGCTTCAAACATGCTGTCCTCTGGGTGAAAGGGCGATGGCCGCGCCTTAGGCCTTTCCGCGCGCCCCCGCCTGTGCCATGATCGCCGCGGGGACACCCTATGATACCGCTCATTTTGCACGTCATCGCCATTGCGCTGTACGCGCTCGCCGGCTTTTACTACGGGCGCGGGCTCGTGCGCGGCGCAAACGTGCACGCGCACCATCGGCGCGCGTTTCTGGTGGGTTCGCTTGCGGCGATTTTACAGGCCGGCCTGCTCATCGGCGATATCGATCATGACGGCCGCCTGACCCTGGGCATCGGCCCGGTCTTGTCGCTCGACGCCTGGGCGGTCGCCACGATCTTTCTCGTGACCTCGCTGCGCAAGCCGATCGCGAGCCTCGGGACCTTCATCATGCCAAGCGCGGCGCTCGCCGCCATCGGCCAGATCTTCCTGCCGGCCCACATGGCCCCACGGCCGGCCCCGAGCGGCGACCCCTGGCTCGTCGCGCATGTGGTCATCGCCATTCTGGCCTACAGCCTGCTCAGCATCGCGGCCGTGCAAAGCCTCATGCTCTGGGTGCAGGAGAGGCGCCTGCGACACCGGCAGCCGGCCCGGCTCATGAACACGTTTCCGCCGATGGAGACCATGGAAAGCCTGATGTTCGAACTGATCCAGGTCGGGTTCGTCCTGCTGACGCTCACCCTCATCAGCGGCTTGTTCTTCTCGGATCAGCTGTTCGGCACACCGCTGCCGTTCACCCACCACATCATCCTCTCCCTCATCACCTGGCTCGCCTTTGCCATCCTGCTGATCGGCCGACGGCAGTTCGGCTGGCGCGGCCGGCAGGCGGTGCGTTGGACGGTCGGCGGCTTCGTGCTCCTGGTGTTCGCCTACCTGAGCGCCGAATTCCTGCTGAAACTGGCGCTCAAGGCTTGAGGGCGGCCGGCGCTCAAGCGATCCCCCGCGAGTGGGCCTCCGAGGGGTGATGGAGGAGCGCCGGCAGGCGCCCCAGTTCGTGCACCAGGATCCAGCGGCCCCCGCCGCCTGCAACCCGTGCCTGCCAGCGCTTCATGCGCGCGAGATAGCGCAGCGGGTTCACGTCCTCGCCATGCGACTTGATCACGTTCACCGCGAATACATCGACCCCTTTCAAGGGCAAGGCGAACCGGCGCACGGCCCCGGGAGGGAGGTCCTGGCGCATGTCGGAGACGATGATGACGTCCTTGTGGGCCGCCGGAATGCTCGCGAGGAAGCGTCCGGCCTCGAGGAGCGCGCCGCTGATGTCGGTATAGCGCGTACCCCGGGATGCGTGCATCGCCTTCACGAACGCCGCGACCCGCGCCGCGATCATCCGTTTTTCGGCATCGGCGCGCGTCGGCTGGCGCGAGAGCGTGACGGCCACGAGCCGGTCCTTGGTCGTGAAACTCAAGCTCGTGATGCGTCCGACCGCGATCGTATCCCCGGGCTGCAAGGTCCCCAGCAGATAGCGGATGATGCGCGCGGCCCGGGGCACGGCCTGCACGTAGGACCCGGAGGTATCGACGAGCACGTAGACCGCGCGTCCGCGAGGGCCGGCGGCACAGCCGGTGAGCGCCAACACCGCCAGGAGCCAAAGCGCGCGCGCCCTCATCCCTGACGCCCCGAGCGCGCGAGTCCCGGTCGCGCGCGCCCGGGGGCCGATACGACCGCGCGCTCGATCACGAGCGGCAAAAAAATCACGATGTCATAGACCAGCGTCAGCATCGTGCCGCCGTAGCGGATCAGGCGGCCCGTCACGTGCAGGACCAAGGCCGTGGTCCGCAGGAGTCCCACCAGGGCCATGCCGCCCACGGTGCGCGCGGCGTACACAAACGACTCGAGCGGAATCGCCACAAACGCGAGCGCGAACGGCAGAATGAAGCCGAGCGCCATCTGACCCGCGGTCGGTATCCACGAGTTGAGCGATAGAAGCGACGGGCCCTTGTGCGCCACGAGCGACACCGCGAGCGCCTGGTTGTCGGCTGCGATCTGGACCCGCAGAAACGCGAGCGCCGCCTCGATCGAGGCCATCGCCAACAGCAAGCCGAACGCCGCCATCAGGAAGCGCTTGCGCATCCGCTCGGTCATGTGTGCGATCCGCGGGAAGAGATGCGTGATGCGCAGGGACTCCATGAAGAACAAGCCCATGGTCGCCTCCACGAGAATGATGACGAGCGCGGCGACGTCGGCGGTGCGGAAGCGCCCGATGTAGCTGCCGCCCCCGACCATCTCCGACATAGGCAGGGCGATGAGATGGAAATTGATGACGGTCCCGCCCAACGCCACGATCAACACGAACGCCGCCACGAAAAATTGCACGAACGCCGAGGATGCGAGCGTATGCTCGATCGCGTCGGTCTTCTTGATGAGTTGCTCGTAACGCTCCATGTACGTATCGAGCGCGCCGGCGCGTTCGTTCAGCCCCGCGAGGCGCTTGTCGACGTTCTTCAGGGTGGCATCGACCGAGCGCCAGAAGGGCAGCGCGCGTGAGAGGCGTTTGTGGCGCTCCTGACAGGCCCGGCGGTACTCGCCGAGCGCCATGTCCTGGCCCTTCGCCACCGTCCGTTTCAGGCTCTCGAGCACGCCCTCCACGATCCGATCCGGTCCGGGTTTCATCTTGAGGAGCGGGCTCACGGCGCGGATCCATTCCGGCGGCGCCGGGGGGACCTCCTGGGACTTGCGGTAATCCTCTTCGATGGCCGTGATTTCATCGAGCAGCTTGCGCTGCAAGGCCGGGAAACCCTGCAAATCCCGGCGCACCACGACATCGACCCGTTCGAACTCCCGCTCCACGCGCTGCCCGATGTCCTCCTGGCCCTGGGCCAGAAGCACCGTGCGGTTGCGCGCGCGCAGATCAGAAGCCGATTTCTGCAGAAAGTGGCTCGCGATCCGAAACGGCCGACTCAGAAGCCCGGTCAGAATCAGGATGGCCGAGCGCACCGGGCTGCGCGCCAGATACAAAACCCCCATCCCGACGACGACCCCCAAGGCCATAAGCCAAGGGTCGGCGGCACCGTCTTGCAGGACTACCGACATGAGCACCTCCCAGACGCCCTGTGCGATCCGTTTGCAAGGAATAGCTCGCTTGCCGCCATTGTGCCACTTTCACCCGACCAAGTGTCCATTCTTATGGATGCGCGGGCAACGCGTTCTGAGACTTCGCAAGAGCCATGCCCCGTAAGTCTTTCGCGCGTAAGCCCTTTTGGCCGACGGCCCCGCCCGACCCCCCGCGTGGAGCAACCTCCCCCGCCATTCGGGCCATTCGCCCCCGGTTCTCGAAAAACCCCGCTGACTGTGCTAGGGTGGGCGATGTTTGCCTCGGAGCCGTTCTAACCCTTGAACCACGTCCCCATCGGTACGCTGACCGGCGTACTGGTCTTCCTGATTTTCTTTTCCGGATTCTTTTCGGCCGCCGAGATCGGCCTCATGACGGTCAACCGCTACCGCCTGCGACACCTGGCGGCCTCCGGCCATCGCGGGGCACGGCTCGCGCAACGCCTCCTGGAGCGGCCCGACCGGGTCCTCGGGGTGGTGCTGCTCGGGAACAATTTCGGGAACATCGCGGCCTCCTCGGTCGCGACCCTCATGGCGGTGAAGGTCTACGGCGCCGGCGTGCTCGCGCTCGTGACGGGCCTGCTCACGCTCGTGATCCTGATCGTGGCCGAGGTCGCGCCCAAAACCCTGGCGGCGCTCTATCCGGAGCCGGTGGCCTTCGGGAGCGCCTATGTGCTGACGCCGCTCCTGCGGGTCATCTACCCGCTGGTCGCGCTCACCAATTTCCTCGCGAACGTGCTCCTCAGACTCTTCGGCGTCTCCCTGGCCCCACGGCGCCCGGACCAGCTCAGCACTGAGGAACTGCGGGCGGTGGTCATCGAGGCCGGCGCGCTCATCCCCAAGTCCCACCAGACGATGCTGCTCGGTATCCTCGACCTCGAAAAGATCACCGTCGAGGACGTCATGGTGCCGCGGCGCGAGATCGAGGGTCTCGATCTCGAGGCCGACTGGGATGAGATCCTCAAAGTGTTGAGCAACACCCATTACACCCGGCTCCCGGTGTACCAGGGGACGCTCGACAACGTCCTTGGCATGCTGCATGTGCGCCGCGCGTTGCACCTGGCGCTCGCCGGGCGGCTGAACAAGGACAGCCTGGCCTCGGCCGTGCTCGAGCCCTACTACATTCCCCAAGGGACGCCGCTTGCCACCCAGTTGTTGAACTTCAAGGCCTCGCGTCGCCACGTCGGCATCGTGGTCGATGAGTACGGCGACCTGATGGGGCTTGTCACGCTCGAGGAGATCCTGGAGGAGATCGTGGGCGAGTTCACGACCGCGCCGCCCGGGACCCAGGAAGACATCTTTCCGCAACCCGACGGCAGCTTTCTCATCAACGGCAGCGCCGCCATCCGCGACGTCAACCGCGCGCTCGGCTGGCAGCTCCCGCTCGACGGCCCGAAGACCATGAACGGCCTGATCACCGAGTACCTGGAGGACATCCCGGTACCCGGGACAAGCCTGCTCCTCAACGGCTACCTCGTCGACATCGTGCGCACGCGCGGCACCGCCATCCAAATCGCGCGCATCAAACCACACGCGCTGCCCACGCCCGTCAACGCGCCCGAGCGCTCCTAAGAGCGCGACCCGCGCTCGGAAGCGAGACGCGCGAGATGCGAGCGCGCGGCCGCGAGCAGCGTCGGCGGCAGGCCGCGCCGCTCGGCGATCGTCAACCCATGCGATGACCCGCTCTTGCCGATCTCGAGTTCGTAGGTCGGCACCAGCTCCTCGCTGTCGAACCGCATGGTCGCGTTCGTCAGGTAGGCGTGCTCGGCCGCGTACATCTTGAGCGGACTGAGGTGTGTCGTGATGATGCCGTGGACCGCGCGTTCCGCAAGCTCGTCCAATACCGCCATCGCGAGCGCCGCGCCTTCCTCGGGATCGGTCCCGGTCCCGAGCTCATCCATCAAGACGAGGGTCTCGCCGTCGGCCTCGCTCAAGAGCCGCTTCAAGAGCTCGACATGTCCGGCAAAGGTCGAGAGCTGATGCAAAAGGCTCTGGCGGTCCCCGATATCGACGATGAGGCGGGAGAAATGCCCGACCCGGGCGCGACCCTCGGTCGGCAGATGCAGACCGCAATAGGCCATGGTCACCAGGAGTCCGACGGTCTTCAACACCACGGTCTTGCCGCCGGTGTTGGGACCGGTGATCAGAAGCATCGGGCGCTCGTCGTCGAGGGTCACGGACAGCGGGACCGGCCGCGGGCCGCGCCCATCGGCGAAGGCCAGGAGCATGGCCGGGTGATAGGCCCCCTCGAGCATAAGACCGGGCTCGGGCGCAAGGACCGGGGGGCTTGCGTTCATGTGGATACTGAGATGCCCGCCCGCGAACGCGAGGTCCATCCACGCGATCGCATCCAACAGCCGCTCCAGGACCGCGCGCGCCTCCCGCACCGCGTCGGTGAGGTGGCGGCGCACGCGCAACTCCTCCGCGTCGCGCTCGCCCGCACGCGTCTCCAGGCGGTTGTTGAGCGCCACCGCCTCGAGCGGCTCCACCAGCTGCTCGCGCCCGTTGGCCCCCGGTCCGCGGCGCACGCCTTGGACCTGCGCGGCCTTGTCGGGACTCAAACTCAACAACACCCGCGCCCCGCTCGTCGCCCGGTAGTCGTCATGGGGCGGCGGGACCCCGAGATCGCGAAGGCGCTTCGTGAGCACGGCCCACACCGCCTCGCGCTGCTCCGCGACGCCCGCCGCCAATTCCGCAAGGGCGGGGCTTGCCGCATCGCGAATGCGCCCGGTCGCCTGCACCGCCTCCTGCAGGCGGTCCTTGAGCGCCTGCGGGGGGTTCAGATCCTCACACGGCCCCGGATAGAGGCCCGGGTAACGGCGCGCGAGATCCCCCAAGGTGCCGAGACGCTCCAGGAGTCCCGCGATATGCGCAAGCGCGGTGCCGGGCAAGGCGCTGCCGCCCTGCTGCGCCTGGCGCAAGGCCGCGCGGATGTCGGGGAATTTGCCGATTCCGCTTGTCCCCTCCTCGATCGCGTGGCGCGCGCGGGTGACGGCGGACTGCATACGCAAGGCAGTGGC
>DAHWKH010000106.1 GCA_027343725.1 Acidiferrobacteraceae bacterium | reverse complement strand
CACGCCGGCATAGAGGGGGGATGCTATGGGGGACAGGGGCGCCAACGACCTGAGTACGCTTCTCAAGAGCCTCGAGGCGCTGCGCAACGCCCGGGCACTGGCCTTGCTCGCCGCCACGAGCGCGCTCGCCGGTTTCCTGATCATGATCGGCGCGAGCGCGACCGGCCGCTCCGGGGATCCCTTCGGCCTCGTGTTCGCGATCCTGCTCGCCACCATCGTTGCGCTCATCGGGATCAATGCGACAGGCCTCGTGCTGCTGGATCAGGTCGACGGACAGGCCGGGCGCGACATCCTCGGAGCGATCCTCGACGGCGTGCGCGCGGCCTTGAGCGTCGCCGGCGCGCTCATCGTGCTGGCCGCGGCCTTCGCGGTGATCGTGCTCGCGGCCTATCTCCTGTCCTGGCCCGCGTTGATACCGGGCATCGGGGGCCTGTTCGCCTTGCTGCTCGCCGGCCCCACGCTTGCGGCAACGGCCCTGGCGTGCGCCCTGCTCGCCTTCGTAGGCCCGCTCATCCTGGTCGCCGTCTGGCACGGTGATGACGGCATGCCCGCGCTCCTGCGCGCCTTGGCGATCCTCGTGAAGCGCCCGTTCGCGGTCTTTCTGCGCTTCCTCGTCCTGGGGATCATTCTGATCCCGGTGGCGCTCCTCCTGGATGGCGCCCTCACCGTGGCGGGCGGCCTTGTCAGCGGCTTTTATCGCTCCGATCTCCTGGGCCGCACGCCCGCGCTTGCGCATGCCGGGGTCCACTGGAACGTCCTCACGGGCACGGGGGCCTCGGGTCTCACCGGCGCCGGGGTGTCCATGAGTCTCGTCTGGTACCTGTCGTTCTCGCTGATCGGGGTCGTCTGCCTCCTCGGGAGCATTTTCGTCTACCGCGCGGTGAGCGAGGGCGTGAACCCCGGGACGCCGTTGTGGCTCGAAAAGGCGCGCGCCTGGATCGCGCAGAAGATCGCGCGCGATCGCGATACCGGCGGCACGATGACCTGAGCGGATGCCGACGCCGGGACTGGCGCCCTAAGCCGCATGCCTGTAAGATATATGCCCCAATCGACGTCCTTTTTTCATCTCCTTGAACCCCACCCAGGGTTTGTGATCTGACGAGGTACGGCGAGTAGCTTCGGCGCGACTGGCGCCCACGGCGAACCGGCGCGGCCGGCTCCGCGCGTGCGGCTCGCCGGTGGGCCCTGCGTTTGACTTTGAGAGGACATCACGTTGGATTCCCGCTTCCCCCACCCGTACTTTACCTCCCATCCGAAATGGCGTTGGTTCATTCTCGCAACCGTCCTGGTCGGTGCGACCATGTCGGCACTCGACGTCAGCATCGTCAACGTCGCCCTACCGACGCTCCAGGGGGACTTCAAGGTCAACCTCGCCGTCATCGAATGGGTGGCGATGGCCTATATGCTCACGCTCACGATCTTCCTGCCGCTCTTCGGGCGGCTCGCGGACATCTTCGGGCGCAGCAAGATGTACAACACCGGCTTCGTGGTCTTCACCATAGGCTCGGCACTCTGCGGGCTTGCGACAAGCGCCGGATTCCTGATCGGCGCGCGCATCCTCCAGGCGGTCGGCGCGGGACTCCTGCAGGCCAACTCGGTCGCGCTCATCACCCAGGCCTTCCCGGCGAACGAACGCGGGCGCGCCATCGGGATCCAGGGAGCGGTCCAGGCGATCGCCATGTCTGTGGGCCCGTTCGTGGGCGGTATCCTGATATCGGCGGTGAGCTGGCGGGCGATCTTCTACGTCAACGTCCCGATCGGCATCGTCGGCACGTTTGCCGCGCTCTACTGCCTGCCGACGGCGGTGAAGTCCGCTCAGCGGGAGAAGATCGATTACCTGGGGACGGCTTTGTTCGCCACGGGCCTTGCCTTCCTGGTCCTCGCGGTCAATGAGGGCGAAACCATCGGCTGGACCGCGCCCATCATCCTCACCTACTTCGCGCTCGCGGCCGTGCTCCTCACCGCCTTTATCATCACCGAGATGCGCGTCGAGCACCCGATGATCGATCTCAGCCTCTTCAAGCGCTACGCCTTCTCGGCCGGGAACTTCACCGGGCTCCTGTCCTATTATGTGCTGTTCGCGGTCTTGTTCCTGATGCCCTTCTACCTCGAGAAGATCGCAGGCTACAACCCGGCCGTGACCGGCTCGATCCTGACCCCGATCCCGCTCGCGATGGCGATCGTCGCGCCGTTCGCGGGCCACATCTCGGATAAGTACGGATCGCGCATCATGACCAGCTGGGGCATGGCGGTCTGCGCGCTTGCGACCTTGCTCCTCATTTTCACCGGACGTTCGCCGAACATGGTCGTTTTGGTGACGGAGCTCGTGGTGCTCGGCATCGGCATGGGGCTTTTCACGCCCCCCAACAACTCGGCCATCATGGGGTCCGCGCCGCGCGAACGGCTCGGGGTCGCGGGCGGCATCCTCAATATGATGCGCGCCCTGGGGCTCATCTTCGGGGTCGATATCTCGGGTGTCATCTTCACCGGCATCGAGCACCGCTACCTGCTCGACCACGGCTACAAGGTGACCCAGTTCAAGGATGTCCCGGTGCTGATCCGCAAGGAGGCCTTCCTGCACGGCTTCGCCCCGGTGATGGTGACCCTGCTCGTCATCAATATCGTCGCGGCGGTGTTGTCGGTGGCCAAGAAGGACGTCCCGCACGAGCACGTCGAGCACGGCGAGCCCATCGACCTCATGTAGGAGGGGCGCCCCGGGGGTGGCCGCCCCCGGGGTCTGTGGTCGTCGGATCTCGTGAAACGAAGAGGCGCTAGCCCGCGGCCTGCATCGGAATGGCGTGGCTGCTGCGCACGATGCGGTTGGCGTCATCGACGTAGATGAGGCGCGGTTTCATCGTGAGCGCCTCCTCGTCCCCGTAGACGCCGAACGCGCAAATGATGATGAGGTCCCCGACCTCGGCCTTGTGCGCGGCGGCGCCATTCACCGAGATGAGTCCCGAATAGGGCTCGCCGCGGATGGCGTAGGTGCTGAAACGCTCCCCGTTGCGCACGTTGAAGACATCGATGCGCTCGTATTCGCGGATATCGGCCGCCTCGAGCAAGGCCGAATCGATCGCCACCGACCCTTCATAGTCGATCTCGACGTGCGTCACGCGCACACGGTGCAGTTTGGCGTGCAGTAGGCTTCTTTGCATACCGTCCATTATCCGGCTTTACGGTCCCGCTGGAAAGACCCGCCGTCCCGCGGCGAGGGCCGTTCGAACTCAAGGTTATCGATGAGTCGCGTGCCGCCCAAGCGCGCGGCGGCAAGGATCACGAGCGCGCGATCCCCGTCCGATACGGGCGCAAGGTCCGCCGCCCGGCGCACCGCGACGTAATCCGGGTCGAATCCGCGCTCGCCCAGGCGCGCGGCCGCGTCGCGCTCGAGGGTCGCGGGTGCCGCCCCGGCGCGGACCGCGCCCGCCCCCCACACGAGGGTCTCGTACAAGCCCGCGGCCTGCGCCCGCTCGGCCGCCGACAGGTAGCGGTTGCGCGTGCTGTGCGCGAGGCCATCCGCGGCGCGCACGGTCTCGACGCCCACCACCTCGACCGGCCAGGCGAGGTCGCGCACCATGCGCGCGATGAGGCACCATTGCTGGTAGTCCTTTTTCCCGAAATAGGCCGCGCGCGGCCGGATCAGGCCCAGAAGGCGCGCCACGACCGTGGTGACGCCCGCAAAATGCCCGGGCCGCGCCTGTCCGCACAGGATCTCGGAGAGCCCCGGCACCCAGACACGCGTATGGCCCTCGCGCCCGCCCGGATAGATGACCGCGTCATCCGGCGCGAACAGGGCGTCGACACCGGCCGCCGAGAGCGCCTCGCGATCCTCAACGAGCGTCCGCGGATAGGCCGCGAAGTCCTCGCGCGGACCAAACTGCAACGGATTCACATAGATACTGACGACCACGCGCTCATGGCGCGCGCGCGCTCGGGCCATGAGCGCCCTGTGGCCCGCGTGCAGGCCGCCCATGGTGGGCACGAACCCTATGTCCTCGGACCACGTGGCGCGCAACGCGCGCCACGCATCGAGCCCTGTCACGATCTGCATCGGGAACTCCTGTGGAGACGAGGGCTTACTCGCCGTAGCTTTCGGAGGGCCCCGGAAAGGTCCCCGCGCGCACCGCCTCGACATAGGCCCGCAACGCCTCCGAGACCCCGCCGCCGCGGCCGGCCAGGAAGTCGCGCACGAATCGCGCTCGGTGCGCCCCCAACCCCAAGGCGTCATGCATCACGAGCACCTGACCATCGCAGGCCGCGCCCGCGCCGATGCCGATCGTCGGCACGCTGACTGTCTCCGTGATCTCGGCGGCAAGCGGCGCGGGGATCGCTTCCAGCAACAGCGCGCTCACACCGGCCTCGGCCAGGTCCTGGGCCTGCGCCTTGAGCACCGCCGCCTGCGCCCCGCGGCCCTGGACCTTGAACCCCCCGAGACTGTTGACGAATTGCGGCGTCAATCCGATATGGCCGCAGACCGGGACGCCGCGCGCGCACAGATACGCCACGTTGTCGACCAGCACGCCCGCGCCCTCGACCTTGACGATCTGGGCGCCGGCCCTCAGGAGCGAGCCCGCGTCCTGCAATGCACGCTCGCAGGACCCCTGAAACGTGAGGAAGGGCATATCGGCCATCAGGAGCGCGCGCGCAAGCCCGCGCGCGACGCAGCCCGTGTGATAGACCATGTCCGCAAGCGTCACCGGGAGCGTCGTCTTGTGCCCTTGCACCACCATGCCCAGGGTATCGCCCACCAGCACCACGTCCATGCCGGCTGCGTCCATCGCGCGCGCGAAACTCGCGTCATAGGCGGTCATCGCCGCGATCTTGCGCCCCTCGCCCTTCATGGCCAGGAGCCCCGGCACGGTCACGGCCTCGCTCACGAGCCGAACCCCGAGGCCAGGGGGTTGAAGAAATGCCGGCCGTTGCGAATCCCGCGCGCGCAGGCGATGAGCGACGCGAGGTCCTGTTCGTTTTCGACGAAATTCGCCTCGGCGGCGTTCACCATGAGCAAGGGGGACTCCTGATAATGGTAAAAAAATTCGGTATAAGCCGCGCCCAGCTCCGCGAGGTAACCCCGGTCGATACGCTCGTATCCGCGGGCCCGCTGGCGGATGCGCTCCATCAAGACGTCGACCGGCGCCTGCAAAAAGATCACGAGGTCGGGGGCGCGCGCGGGCGGGCTCAGCCCGTCTGCGATCTGCTCGTACAGCCGCCATTCGTCGTCATCGAGGGTGACGCGCGCGAACACCCGGTCCTTGGCCCAGAGAAAATTCGCCACCACCCCGCCGCGCAGGAAATCCGCTTGCGCAAGTCCCTCCAGAAGACGGCGGCGCTGGAACAAGAAGAAGAGCTGCGCCGGCAAGGCGTAGGTGCGGCGGTCCTCGTAGAAGCGCGCGAGAAACGGGTTGTCGTCCGGCGCCTCGAGCAGCGGCTCCAGGGCGAGCGCGTGCGCCAGGCGCCGGGCCAGACTGGTCTTGCCGACGCCGATCGGGCCCTCCACGACCACGAAGGACCCTACCGCCGGCGCTACGGGCCGCGCTGTCATGCCCCTCACACGTCTCTCCCTTACCACGCGCCTGGCAATCGCTCCACTCGCTGTCCCTCGACCCCCGCGCACAGCTCGCGCACGACCCCCTGTCCCGGAATCCGGAAATCCGGCAGGATCTCGGCCCAAGGATACAGCACAAAGGCGCGCTCGTGCAGCCGGGGGTGCGGGAGACGCAGGTTCGGCCCCTCGGACTCGACGCCTTCGTAGTAGAGGAGGTCGAGATCGATGACCCGCGGGCCGTCGCGCAACGCCCCCCGCACCCGCCCCAGGCGCTGCTCGAGCGCGAAAAGCGCCGCGGCCAAGGCCGCGGGGGCGAGATCGGTCTTCAACCAGCAGACCGCGTTCAGAAAATCCGGTTGCTCGGTATAGCCGACGGGTGCTGTGCGGTAGAGTGACGAGGCGCGCATCAGCACCGTGTCCGGCAGGGCGGCCAGGGCCTGGCGGGCGGCGCTCAGGCGCGCGGCGGGGTCACCGATGTTGGCGCCGAGCCCGACGATCGCGTCATGCGCCGGATGCGCGACGCCGGCGGCGCCTGCGCGGGCGTTTCTCGCCTCGTTCATGCAGCCCCTCCACCATGGTTTTCTGTTCGCCGGCCGAGGCCTCCTGAAAGCGCGTCCACCAGTCGAAGAGGTCCGGGGCCAACTCGCCGGCGGTGGTCCGCAAACCCAGGAAATCGTAAGCCGCCCGGAACCGCTTGCTCTCGAGGAAGCGGAAGGCCTGGCGCCCAGACCGACGCTCGAAGCGGCTTTGCAGGCTCCAGATCTCGCGCATCGGGACACTGAAACGCTTCGGGATCAGGATGACCTTCAGTTGCTCGCGCAACACCTGCTCGGCGGCGTTCTGCCAGGCCTCGGCGCTCGGCGTGTGTTCGGCCACGGCATGGATCGCCTGCTCGCGCACCGGCTCCCACAAAAGGGCCGCGAACAAAAACGCCGGCGTGACCGGCTTGCCCTCGGCGATGCGCCGATCGCTGTTCGCCAACGCCGCCGCCAGCAGCGACTCGTCGTCGGGCGCCCCGCCCAAGGCCTCGGCCACCTCCGGGAATAGGACCGCGAACAGGCCATGCTCCCACAACACGTCGTGGGTCGCGACCGCGTTGCCGGCCTGAAAGAGCTTCAAGACCTCCTCGAAGAGCCGCGCGGGCGCGACCTGCCGCAGCAAGGGTCCCAGCTGCGGGACGAGCGCGCGCCCCTCGGCGGTCAGCCGCAGCCCGAGCTTGGCCGCGAACCGCACCGCGCGCAGCATGCGCACGGGGTCCTCGCGAAACCGCTCCTCGGGATCGCCGATGACCCGGAGCCAGCCGTCCGCCAGGTCCTTCAGGCCGTCGACATAGTCGCGGATCACGCCCTCGGACGGGTCGTAATACAGGGCGTTGACGGTGAAATCCCGCCGAAACGCGTCCTCCTCGGCGGTCCCGAACACGTTGCCGTGATCGCCCTCCTGGTCGTCGGCCGGTGCCGCGCGGTAGGTCGCGACCTCGATGATCTCGCGCCCGAAATGGACATGCGCCAGGCGAAAACGCCGGCCGATCAAGCGCGCATTGCGAAAGATCTGGCGGATCTCCTCGGGCCGCGCCTCGGTCACGACATCGAAATCCTTGGGTTCGCGCCCGAGTACCAGGTCGCGCACGCACCCCCCCACGAGATGAGCGGTGTAACCCGCGTCCTGGAGCCGTTCCACGACTTGCCGGGCCTGCGGGCTGATCCGCTCGGAAGTCACACCGTAGGCCGCCGCCTCCACGGTCCTGGGTGCCCTAATGTTATCGTCCAAAGCGAATCCGGTCCTCCGATTGCGTTTGTTTCAATTTGGGTCAAGCCTTGTATAATAGCACCGGTTTACGGCGGCCCCGAGCCGCCGTTTTGCTCCCTTCGTCTAGTGGCCTAGGACGCTGGCCTCTCACGCCGGTAACAGGGGTTCGAGTCCCCTAGGGAGCGCCATCCCCTTGATATGACAACCCGCCACCCGCATATCGCCGGGAAACGCACAGGGGAATTCCATGGCGACGTCACCCTACATCACCGATGTCACCGACGCGAGCTTCGATCATGACGTCATCATTCGGTCCCGGCAGGCGCCGGTCCTCGTCGACTTCTGGGCCGCCTGGTGCGGGCCCTGTCAGGCCCTGATGCCGATCCTTGCGAAACTCGCCGAAGAGTATCAGGGGCGGTTTTTTCTTGCCAAGGTCAATAGTGACGAACATCAGGGCCTGGCGGCGCGTTTCGGGGTCCGCGGCCTGCCGACGGTCAAGCTCTTCAAAAACGGTGCCGAGGTCGCGGAATTCGTGGGCGCGCAGCCGGAACGCACGATCCGCGCGTTCCTGGATCAGCATGTCCCGCGCGCGAGCGACGCACTCGTCGATGCCGCGCTCGCCGCGGAAAACGCCGGCGGAAGTGAGCACGCGCTCGCGCAACTGCGCTCGATCCACGAGAGCGATCCGGGCAATGACCGGGCAGGGATTCATCTCGCGCGCCTCCTGCTCGAACAGGGTGAGGTGGACGAAAGCGAGCGCGTCTTGCGGGGGATCTCGGCGCGCGCCGGCGGGGATCCGGAGCTTTCCGCCCTTATGGCGCGCCTCGAATTCCTGCGCCTGGCGTCCGGGGCGCCGCCCCTACCGGCACTGGAAGAGACGGTGAAGACCCGATCCGGGGACCTGCAGGCGCGCGTCTGGCTTGCGGCGCGCTACGTCCTCGCCGGACGCTACGAGGCCGCGCTCGAGCAGTGGCTCGCAATCGTCAAGGCCGACCGCGGCTTCGGGGATGACATCGGCCGGCGCGGGCTCCTCAGCACCTTCGCCCTCATGGGCGGCAAGGGGGAGCTGGTGCGCAAGTACCGGGGGCTTTTGGCGCTGGCGATTACCTGACCGAGGCGCGCATTTCGCGGCGCGCGCTCGGCCCCAGCAGACGGGCGAGACCCGTTGCGAGGTCCGTGGTCGGGACATCCCCCAGGGCCGCGCGTAACCGCCGGACATCGGCGCAGGAGCGGCGGATGTCCCCGTGGCGCGGCGGTAGGAACCGGCGCGCGAGCGGATGCCCGACCCAGGCCTCGAAGGCCGCGGCCAGCGCCAGCAGGTCGGACTCCCGGCCGGTCCCCACGTTCAGGATCGCGCCGCGCAGATCCCGGCGCATGAGCACGCGCACGAGCACGTTCACGAGATCGGCCACGTAGACGAAGTCCCGGGTCTGGCGCCCGTCGCCGTAAACGAGAAACGGCAAGCCGGCCTCGAGACGCGCGCCATAGAGGCTGATGACGCCGGAATACGGGGAACTCGCGTCCTGGCGCGGACCGTAGACGTTGAAAAACCGTAGGGCGGTGGCATCGAGGCCGCGCTCGCGCGCGAAATACACGAGATACTGCTCACCTGCGAGCTTGTCGATGGCATAAGGCGAAAGCGGCGCGGTCGGGCTGTCCTCGGCCACCGGCACCGGGGCCTCGGTGCCGTAGACCGCGGCCGAGCTCGCATACACGACCCGCCGCACGCCGAGCGCGGCCGCGGCTTCCAGGCCGTTGAGCGTGCCGCCCAGGTTGGCCGCGTGCGTCGTCAGGGGGTCGTGCATGCTGGCCTGCACCGAGGCCACGGCCGCCAGATGCACCAGCGCGTCCATACCGGCCAATGCCGAGCGCAGCGCTTCGCGGTCACAGATATCGGCCTCGATCACCCGCGCCGTGCGCGCCCGCCCCTGCAGATTCTCGCGCCGACCCGTCGAGAAGTTGTCGAATATCGTCACGTGATGGCCGTCGGCCACCAAGCGATCCGCCAAATGCGACCCGATGAAACCGGCGCCGCCCGTAACAAGGACTTTCATGGAACACCCTGGGCCCAGCCCGGCCGTTATGGAGTCCACATGTTCCCGGCCCCCGCCGCTGCGCGCCATCCTGCTTTCGGCGTATTGCGGGGTGGGGAGCTGAACCGTAGGGTGCGGCCTGAAGCGGGATTTCCGCAAGGATGGCAAGGAATAGGGACATTCCATGAGCACAGTGGCGATCGTGGGCCTCGGATACGTGGGCCTGCCCTTGGCGGTGGCTTTCGGCAAAACGACCCGGACCATCGGTTTCGATCTCGACCAGGACAAGGTGGACAGCTACCGCCACTACTGCGATCCGACGGGCGAGGTCACAAGCGAGGCGCTCTGCGAAGCGACCCAGCTCACCGTCACAAGCGATGCGCGCGATCTCGAGGAGGCCGAGACCGTCATCATCGCCGTCCCGACACCCATCGATCACGCCCACCAGCCCGACTTCGGCCCCTTGGTGCGCGCCACCCGCACCGTCGGCGACCACCTGCGGCCGGGGGCGCTCGTGGTCTACGAGTCCACGGTCTATCCGGGCGCCACCGAGGAGATCTGCGTGCCGATCCTGGAGGCGCGATCGGGCCTCGCCTGGCGGCAGGGCTTTCACGTCGGCTATTCGCCCGAACGCATCAACCCCGGGGATCGCGAGCACACGCTCACGCGCATCGTCAAGGTCGTGGCCGGCGACGACGCCGAGACCCTGGAGCGCGTGGCGGCGCTCTACGCCACGATCATCCCCGCCGGGATCCACCGGGCGCCGTGCCTGCGGGTGGCCGAGGCCGCGAAGGTCATCGAGAACACCCAGCGCGACCTCAACATCGCCCTCATGAACGAGCTCTCGATCCTGTTCCACAAACTCGACCTCGACACCCACGAAGTCCTCGCCGCCGCCGACACGAAATGGAATTTCCTGCCGTTTCGGCCGGGACTCGTGGGCGGACACTGCATCGGCGTGGACCCGTACTACCTGACCTACAAGGCCGACCGCATCGGCTACCACCCGCAGGTGATCCTGGCCGGCCGGCGCATCAACGACGGGATGGGGAAATATGTCGCCGAAGAGACGGTCAAACAGATGATCCGCGCCGGCAGCCCCATCAAGGGCGCGCGCGTCAACGTGCTGGGGCTCACCTTCAAGGAGAACTGCCCGGACCTGCGCAACTCGCGGGTCATCGATGTCATCCGCGAGCTGCACTCCTACGGCATCGAGGTGTTCGTGCACGACCCGGTGCCGGCCCAGGACGAGGCGCGCGAGGAATACGGCATCACACTCCTGCCCTGGGAGCGGCTGCCGATCGCGGATGCCTTGGTGGTGGCGGTGGCCCATGACACCTTCCTGCGCCGCGACGTCCGCGACTACATCGACAAAATCCGGCCGCGCGGCACCTTCGTCGACGTCAAGGCGCGATTCGCCATGGAGCCCCTCAAGAACTCGGGGCTCGCCGTCTGGCGGCTCTAACAGCGATCACGCGTGAGGGACAGCCTATGCACATCCTGGTCACCGGCGCCGCGGGTTTCATCGGATCGACGCTCGCCCATCGCCTGCTCGACCGCGGCGATACCGTCGTCGGCGTCGACAACCTCAACACCTACTACTCCGTGACCCTCAAAAAAGCGCGGCTTGCGCGGCTTTCCGCGCGCCCGGGCTTCGTCTTCCATGCGCTCGACATCGCCGATCGTCCGGCGATCGCGGCGCTCTTTGCCAAAGCGCGCTTCGATGCCGTCATGAATCTCGCGGCGCAAGCCGGCGTGCGCCATTCGCTCGAGGACCCGCACGCCTACGTCGACGCCAACGTCGTGGGCTTCGTCAATCTCCTCGAGGGCGCGCGCCGCAGCGAGGTCCGTCACTTCGTCTATGCCTCCTCGAGCTCCGTTTATGGCTCGCACACGCGCCAGCCGTTTTCGGAGCACCATCCGGTGGATCACCCGGTGTCTCTCTACGCCGCCACCAAGCGCGCGGACGAACTCCTGGCGCACAGTTACGCGCACCTCTTCCGTCTGCCCGTGACGGGCCTGCGCTTTTTCACCGTCTACGGGCCCTGGGGACGCCCGGACATGGCGCTCTTCCTGTTCACCAAAGGCATCCTCGAGGGCCGCCCCATCACCGTCTTCAACGAAGGCCGGATGGTGCGCGACTTCACGTATATCGACGACATCGTCACCGGCATCGTGCCCGTGCTCGATCACCCCGCCGAGAGCGCGCCCCTGTGGTCCTCGGACGACCCGGATCCCGCGACCAGCAACGCCCCCTTTCGTCTGTACAACATCGGCAACAACCGGCCGGTGGCCCTGATGCGCTACATCGAGATTCTCGAACACTGCCTCGGGCGGCAGGCGCGCCTCGAGATGCTGCCGTTGCAACCGGGCGACGTCCCGGAAACGGTCGCAAGCGTCGCGGATCTCGAAACCGACTTCGGATTTAGGCCCGCAACGCCCGTGGAAACGGGTGTGGCGCGCTTCGTCGACTGGTACCGCGAATACTTCGCCGAAAGCCATCCCCGCGCGCACCATCTCGGATGACCCCCGACCACACCGAGCGCCGCTGCTCCGACTTTGGTCCGATGGCCGGCGCGGACATCGCCGCGATAATGGCGCATCCGCTCGTCCTCCTCCCTGAGCGGCGCCTTAATCCTTTTAAGGCCTTTACGACCTCCGGCTTTTCCCCCCTAGTCCGGAGGTTTTTTTTGCCCGGCGCCGCGCCATGGGTCCTATCCGCCCTGCGCCCGATCCCCGGCTCGGAATTTCCATAGCACTCGATCTCTTTGCAGGGTATCATAGCCCTTGTCGCACACTGTGCGGCCTTCCTCGAACGATTCCGGACCATCGGGCCTTCGTCAGATGACGGCCTTAAGAGCTTCTCCTAGACTGCGATCCCATGTTACGTGTCCGTAGGCGGTGTGTTTTTGCGGACTCACATAGGAGGCACGATTCATGCCGAATGAGCGCAAGAGTAAACGCGGCTTCGCGGCGATGGACGCCGGTAAGCAGCGGGAGATTGCAAGCAAAGGCGGCAAGGCGGCGCACGAAAAGGGGACCGCGCATGAGTTCACTCCCGAAGAGGCCCGTGAGGCGGGTCGCAAAGGAGGCGAGGCGGTCAGTCAGAATCGCGAACACATGGCCACCATCGGCCGCAAGGGTGGCGAGAGCTCGCACGGGGGCTGGGAACCCCGGGGGCGGCAGGGGGACGAGGAGTATTCCGAGGGCGAGAAACGCGAGAGCCGTTCCGAGTCGCACGGCGGCGAACGGGACGGGCACAGCTCGAAAAGCGGTAAGGTCTAAAGCCACAGGCGCGGCCGCGGCCGCGCACCCTCCCTTCCATGGCCCGCGCTCTTTGGTCAGGCTCCATCAGCTTCGGTCTCGTCAACATCCCGGTGCGGGTGGTGGGCGCGGTCGCCCCGAAGGACCTGCACTTTCATCTGCTGCATGACAAGGACAAGGCGCGCCTCCGGCAAAAGCGCATCTGCTCGCTGGACGGCGAGGAGGTGGATGCGCGCCATACCCTGCGCGCCTATGAAACGGCGCCCGGATCGTACGTCCCGCTGACCGACGCCGAGCTGCGCGAGGCGGCCCCGGAGGCGACGCGCACCATCGATATCCAGGACTTCGTCTCCCTGAAGGAGGTCGACCCTCTGTATTTCGAACACCCCTATTACGTGGCGCCCGGGCCTTCCGCCGACAAGGCCTACGCCCTCTTCCGGCGCGCCTGCGAGGAATCCGGCAGGGTCGCGGTCGGCCGCATCGTCTTCCACACAAAGCAGCACCTGGCGCTCATCCGCGCGCGCGACAAGGCGCTCGTGCTGACCACCTTGTACTATGCCGACGAGGTGATCCCGCAGGAATCCCTCCCCCTGCCCGCGGGCGCCATCACCGACCGCGAGCTTGCGCTCGCCAAGCAATTGATCGATGACCTCACGGTCCCGTTCGAGCCGGAACGCTACAAGGACGACTATCGCGAGACGCTCCTTGGGCTCATACGGACAAAGAGCGAACAGGGGACCGTCGCGGCCGCCGCTCCCGCGCGTGAGCCGGGCGCGCGCGTCGTCAACCTCATGGAAGCGCTCGAGGCAAGCCTTGTCCAACGCGGGCGCGGCGCCAAGGGCGCGGCGGCAGGCCCGCGGGCGCGATGACGAACGCAGCCGTTCCGCTCACGCACCCGGACAAGGCCCTTTATCCGACGGGATTCACGAAACGCGACGTGGCCGACTTCTATCGCAGCATCGCCCCCGTGCTCCTGGTGCACCTCCGGGATCGCCCCTTGACCCTGAAGCGTTACCCAAACGGCGTGCAGGCGCCCTTTTTCTACGAAAAGGAATGCCCCAAACGCCACCCGCCCGGCATTCGCGCCGTGGCGCTCTGGAGCGCGCATCGCAACGCCCCGCTCCCCTACTGCACGGCGACCGACGAAGAAGGTCTCGCATGGCTTGCGAACCTGGCCAACATCGAGCTCCACACGACCCTTTCGCGGGGATGCGCCCCCGATTGCCCGACCTCGGTGGTTTTCGATCTCGACCCCGGGGCGCCGGCCGACGTCATCGACTGCGCACGCGTCGCCTTGCAGATCCGCGACCTGCTCGCAGGCGTCGATCTCGAGACGCTGGTGAAGACGTCGGGCAGCAAGGGCCTGCAGGTCTACGCGCCCCTCAACACCCCCACGACCTTCGCCGACACCAAGCCGTTCGCGCATGCCGTCGCGGCGCTGCTCGCGAAACGCGACCCGGACCGGGTCGTCGCCCACATGAGCCGCGCCCTGCGGCACGGCAAGATCTTCATCGATTGGAGCCAAAACGACCCGCACAAGACGACGGTGAGCGCCTATTCGCTGCGCGCCCTGACGTGGCCGTCGGTCTCGACGCCGCTCGCGTGGCGCGAGGTCGAGCACGCCGCGCGCCTCGACCGGGGCGATCTGTTGCGGTTCGACAGCGCGGCGGTGCAACGGCGGATCGCGCGGCATGGGGATCTCTTTGCCGATCACGCGCGTCTTCATCAAACACTGCCGCGGGGCCCGGCATGAGCCCGAAAGTGCATAACATCGTCGAGCAGAACCTCGATACGGTGGTCGATCTCGAGCGCCGCCTCTATTCCTGTTTCACGCCCATCGAGCGCGTCACCTATCGGCTGACGCGCGTGATCGGCCGCATCGAGAGCCTCGCCTTACAGGGTGTCCTCGCGCTTTCCTGGGTGATCGGCAATTTGCGCGCCGTCAATCCCCACCCCTTCGACCCCTGGCCCTTTCATGGACTCGAGCTGCTGCTCTCATTCGAGGCGGTGGTCGTGACCCTCCTCGTCCTCACCACCCAGAGGATGATGCAGACGCTCGACAATCACCGCGCGCACATGGCCCTCCAAATCGCGCTCCTGAACGAGCAGGAGACGACCAAGGTCCTGGAGGTGCTGGCCGGTCTCGAGAAACGCCTGGGCGGCGTCCCCGATGAGAAGCTCAAGACATTCACCCAGGAGGTCGACACAAGGCGGGTGAGCGACGCCATCAAGAAGAGCCTCGAGGATGAGGGGCCGGACGCCGAGTAGACCGTTTCGCGACGATCATCAGGGCCAGGCGGCGCTTCAGGGCGCGCAGGACGGCCGGCTTCTTGGTCCAGGAATGGGTCGAGCGAATCGCGTGGCGGATCACACGCGTGACCGCCGGGCGGCCGTAGAGACGCGACGCGAGATGCAGGTATTCGTAATCCTGGTAGCCGGCACGGATCATCATCAGGCGAATGCTCTGAATCGGGATGTCGCGGCGGCCGCCGATCTCGGCCGGCGTGCCCGGGTAGAAGAGCGTCCCGTCCCCGTTCCCGCCGAAGTGATATTGGTCGGTCCACGGGTTCTTGCGCCCGCGACTGAAGGCGAGATCCGTGTCGTAGTACAACTCGCCCTGAACGTGATAGGTCCATGTCAACCACGGCATGATGCGGTTGTCGATCGCCGGCTGATCGATCATATAGCTCGGCCAACCGAGCGTGTCGCGCCCCCCCACGACCCAGCAGCCGTGGCTCATGCACGACTGATACCACCACACGAGTCCGTGATAGCGCCGCGCCCAACGCGCGAATTGCGGCTCGTGATCGACGTTGTCGAGCCCGTCCATGTCATTGATGACAGGACAGAGGATCCCGAAGGCCCGGGCGTCGAGGCGATGGATCCGATCCGTGGTCACAAGCGGGCGCACGGCGTGCGTTCGGCGGCGCATGATGCGCGCGCGACGGTTGGCCGTGGCGAATTGCGCCGGGGTGTGGGGCTCGTCGACGGTGAGGGCGTAGAGCCCGACCCGCCAATGCTCGCGCCGGAAATGCCGCGCCCACGCGCGGAAATATTGCGCCTGCTCGCGCGGCGGCATCTCGTGATCGAAAACGTGGCTCAGCCAGCGCACCTCGGTCATGCGCCAGCGCGCGCCGTGGGCGCGCTTTGAGCCCGTCATGAAGGATCCCACCTCGCGGTCGTAGCCGCGCCAGTCGAGCGTGAGCTTGCCGTGCGCCCAGCGCATCGGCGCGGGGATGCCGGAGCCGCCGTCGAGCGCGATCCGGTCCTTCAGGGCGGCGATGTCGAACAGGCGTGTCAGATGGATGAGCTGGGCATTCGAGAGCCGCCCGTAGTGGCCGCGGAACACGCGCGAAAGCGGCGCGCCGTTGAAACCGAACGCCGAGGGAAGGGACGACGTCGCTGGGATACCGAAGGGCCACACCCGCAGGCGCACGCGCAGGGCGTGTTCCTGAATCCCCCGAGCGGTCCTCGTGAACACCGTGAAGACGTCGTGGTAGACCCCGGGTTGCGCCGTGTGCGGCACGTAGATCTCGACCCAGAACGACTGCGTGAAATGCGCGCGCACCGGCCACGGGAGCGCGTTGCGCCGTTCGTGATAGTAATTGTCGACGGTCGGGATCAAGGCATCGGGCCACAAACCGAGATGCGAGTCGATGTTGGTCGGATGGCGGATATCGATATAGGCCTCGCGATAGATCGTCATCCGTGCGCGGCGAATCCGGAAACGCCCGGCGCGCAACGGGGCCGGGCGGATGTGCGTGACCGTAAAGTGGTGCGCGGCCCTGAGCGAGATCTGAAAGGCGGCGTACTCGCCGCGGGCCGCGAAGAGTGCGATCGCGCCACACCGCCGGGCCGGCGCCGGCGGCCGGATCTTGTGGGTGGCATGCGTCAGCCACACACGCACGCCCGCCAGGGCCTGCAAGGGAACAAGACACACACACAGGATCAGAAACCGCTTCATCGCGCCTCCAGGATGGATCGAAGCCCGGCTAGGATGCCGCGCGTTGGTGTTGCGTGACGCCGAGTTCGCGCGCATACGAGTGGCCCGCGCGCGCGATCGTGTAGCGCGCGCGCACGGCCTGCATGGCCGCCTCCCCCAATCGCCGCCGCCTCACCCCGTCGCGCGCGAGCGCCCCCAGGGCGCGGGCCATCGCCTCGGGATCGCCCGCGGCCACGAGGACGCCGGTCACGCCGTCCTCGATGACCTCGGGGATCGCCGTGATGCGCGTCGCCACGACCGGCAATGCCGTCGCCATGGCCTCGAGCACTGCGATCGGCAGGCCCTCGTGGCGCGAACTGAGAACGTAGATGTCGAGCTCGCGCAAAAATCCCGGCACATCGGCGCACGCCCCGCGAAACGCGAGCACGTCTCCAAGGCCCAGGGCATGGGCGCGCGCCTTCAGCTCCCCGGCCAAGGGGCCATCGCCCGCGATCTCGGCAAAGAACCGGACGTGAGCGGCCTTCATAAGCGCGAGCGCCGCGAGCAAGGTCGGGTAATCCTTCTCGGACACGAGCCGCCCGACGGCGCCGATGCGCACCACCGGGCATTGCTCGGCGCGCGCGAGCGCCGGGCGGTAGCGCTCGGTATCGACGCCGTTGTAGATCGTCAGGATGCGCGCAGCCGGCACCCCCAGTTCACGAAACACGCGCGCGAGATCGAGCGAGACGCACGTGAAACGGTGCACCAGGCGGCTCGCCCAGGGGAGCGCGTGTCGCATCCATCCGGTGTGCGCGATGCCGTAGGCCGAGTGTTCGGTATAAACGATATGACAGCAGCCGCTCAGGTAGGCCGGGATCAGGGTATTGACGAGTGAACCCAGGTGATGGACATGCAGGGCGGTCGGGCGCGCGCGCAGAAAATAGCGCAGGGCGCGCAGCCAGCGGCTCAGGAGGCCGCGCCCCCCGATATCGAGGAGCTCATAGGGAATGCCGGCCGCCTCGAAGGCCTGGATGAGCGGGCCCTCGCGTTCATAAAGGCAGCAGATCCGGGCGTCGACGCCGTGCGACCGCCATTCCTTGCAGAGATTGAAGGCGAGCATCTCCGAGCCCCCCACGAGCGGCGCGTAGATGACCTCGATCACCCGCTGCGGGCGGCGTTTCATAGGGCGCGCAGACGCAGAAGGCCCTCGCGCAAGGGCGGATACACGGGACCGAGGGCGCCTTTGGCGACATTGAGCGCGCGCCAGCGCAAGGCCTTCAGGCGTTGCCTCAGGACCTTCTGGGCCAGCAGGGCCGGGCCCCGGGGGCAGTCCTGTGCACGGACCGCGAAGCGCCCGCGGACGGTCAGGGGCTCGCAATCCGCGCCGCGCGTGGTCGGTTCGGAGGTCATGAGCGTCTCGAGCCCGGCCTCGATGGCCGCCGCGCGCACCGCGCGGCTGCATTGCCCGCCGGGCACCGAGCCGCTGGTCACGGGCGCGCCGAGGACGTCCTCCAGGCGCGCGCGGCTGTCGCTCCATTCGCGCCGTATGCGCCGGTAGGGTTTGGCGTGGAGCTGTTCGGGATGGGTGACGGTGTGCGTGCCGATCTCGTGGCCGGCGGCCTTCAACGCGCGCAGCCCGGACGCCGAGACGAACCCGGGCATGCCGAGGAAACCCGTGACGATAAAGAACTGGGCGCGCCAAGCACGCTCGGCCAGGATGTCCGCGACGACCTCGGTCGCCGAGACGCCGCCGTCGTCGAACGTGAGGGCGAACGGCGCCCCGGCCCTCCAGTCGGGCTGGACGCGCGGGAAGGCGTGCGCCAGGAGCCGCAGCTCTTCGCGAAACTGGTCCACGGACACCTTGTAAATCTCCGTGCCCGGGCCCTGAAAGCCGCTCGGCCTGCGGGCCTCGGGGGCGATGATGTCGTGGTGCAGAAAAATGACGGTCATGGTTGCATCCTCCACGGCTTGGACAAGGCGCCGCTGTGACCCGGGGACAGGGGGAAGCGCTGCGACATGAGGGCGTCGCACAGATTCCGGAAACGCCGCGCGCGGTCGGCCCACGATTGGCGCCGCGCGTACTCCCGCCGCCGTTTGCGCTCCTCATCGGCAAAGGGATAGCGCGCGAGCACCGACGCCAGGACCTCGAGGTAACGCTCGTGATCGGGCGCCCGATGCACGTAGTCCCCGTGGCGCACGAGTTCCGGCAGATCGACCGACACCACCTCTTGCCCGAGGGCCAGATACTCCAGGAGCTTCAAGGGATTCACGCTCGGCGTGTGCCCGTCCTGGCGGTAGGCGATGAGACCGACATCGAAGACCTGAACGACCGCGGGCAAATCCGCATACGGCACTTCGCCGACCCGATAGACGTTCGCGTAGCGCGTGAGGGCGCCGAGATCGCCCTCCTCCTTGCCGACCAACATCACAGACGCCGACGGAAAGCGCCGCGCGATCTTCTCCAGGAGTTCGATGTCGACACGCGGGCCGATGATCCCCTGGAAACCGATGACCGGCCGCGGGATGCGCGCGTAGGCGTCCGGCACCGGCCGCGGCGCCTGAAAATGCTCGACGTCCACACCCTGTGGGAGATAAAACGGCACGCGCCCGCGATAGCTCTTGCGCTCGACGAGGGTTTGCGAGGTCACGATCGTCGCGTCCGCGCGCGCGAGCATGAGGGCCTCGCAGACCTCGATGAGACGGCTGTCCGAGTCGTGCATGCGCGCGTAGTCGTCCATGCAAAAATAGAGCGTGAGATCCGGCCGCAGGCTGTTCGCGAGTGCCACGGCCGCGGGATTCGCGGCCACGAGAACGAGTCGGTGATCGGGATAGCGCGCCAGAATGGGCCGCAACTGACGCGCCATGAGCCAACCGTTGACCGAGCGCACGGTGGCGAACTGATGATAGGGGACGGCGCGCGGGTGCACGACGAAAGGCCCGCCCTCGTGCCGTGAACCGCGCTGCCGCAAAGCCGCCACCACCTTGTGCGCCGCGCGCTTGACGTCCCGGCGGGACAAGGTCGGCGCGCGTTGCGCGATGCTGTTGATCCAAATGACGGGCTCCTCGCGGGCCACGACCCCGAGGACGTGGGCGAGCGAGCACGGATGACGGCCCCAATCGGGCCCCACCGCCACGAACACCCGCGCGCTCGCGCTCACTTCACCTTCTCCCAGTGGGCGCTCGCGCGCCCCGCGAGGTAATCGTAGGACCCCGCGAGCGCTGCGCAATGGAGGAGGCAGAAGGTATAGGGGAAGGTGAGCCAGGGCCGCTTGCTGCGGTGCCTGAAGGCCGCAAGCGCCGCGAGTCCGTAGAAGGTCCATTGTCCGGTTTCGACGGCGGGCCCCCACAAACCGGGCAAGGCCGGGGCGCTCACGAGCATCGCGAGGAGCGCATAAGGGGCAATCAGGCGGCAGACCTTGTGCGACCAGAACGGCCAGGCCACGGGGCTTCCCGGCAACAGCAGGCGCCCATAGCGGGCGATGGCCTGGTAGTTGCCGGCGAGCGTGCGCCGCTTGCGGATGAACTCGTGACGGCCGATCTGGGTCGCCTTTTCATAGGCGAA
The DNA here is from genome assembly GCA_027343725.1 of Acidiferrobacteraceae bacterium. Taxonomy (GTDB): domain Bacteria; phylum Pseudomonadota; class Gammaproteobacteria; order Acidiferrobacterales; family Acidiferrobacteraceae; genus Acidiferrobacter. The sequence goes on along the minus strand of DAHWKH010000106.1, from coordinate 10,037 downwards.
GGCGCGGCGCTCATAACCCACACGGTAGCCCTGCCTCACGACCTCGAGCGGAATCGCGAGGTCATCCAGGATTGTGTCGATCGGCAAGGGGCGGAACACGTCGCGGCGCAGCGCATAGATCGGCCCCGTGACCCCGACCACCGACCCGACCGACGCCTCCCACTGGCGAATGGCCTTCTCATAGCGCCAATAGACGCCCAGCCCCTGACTGAGCCCAGTCGTGAGCGACACGAGTCCGAGCTCCCCCGAGACCGCGCCGATTCGCGGGTCCTCGAAACGCGCCACGAGCCGGCCGATCGCGTCGGCATCGAGGGTTTCCCCGGCATCCGTCATGATGACGATCGGTTCCGTGACGAGAGCGAGCGCGATATTGAGGGCCGCCGCCTTCCCGGCGCGCGTGCGCCGCTCGATGATCAGAAGGCGCGGATCGGACAACGCGCGCACCCGCGCAAGCGTTGCATCGCGCGACCCGTCGGACACGACGATGACGCGCATGAGGTGCGCGGGATAGCGCGAGGCCAGCACGCTTTGCAATTTCTCGACGATGACGTCCTGCTCGTTGTAGGCCGGGATCACCACCGCGATCCGCGGGAGCCCGCCGTCGGGCGGGCGAGCGAGGCCGACGCCTGCGTCCGCGCGCCGCGCCCGCCACCACAAAAGGCAGGGGTAGCCCGCGTAGGTGTAAGCGATCAGGATCAAGGCGCACGCGAAGACCGCAATCATGCCGACTCCAGCAATCTGTCGTAGAGGCGCTCGAAACGCTGCACGCGCCGCTCGAGCGAAAACCGCGGGTAGAGCGCCGCGTGCGCCTTGGCCCCCATGCGCCGGGCCTTGTCGGGATCCTGAGCCAGTCCGGCGATGGCGCGCGCCATGGCGAGCGCGTCGCCCGGGCGCACGAGGAGCGCCGAGACGCCGTGCACCAACATGTCCGGCAGGGCCCCGACACTCGTCGCAACGATCGGCAGGCGCCATTGCATGGCCTCCAGCACCGCGTTGGGCATGCCCTCCTTGAACGAGGGCAAGACCAAGAGGTCGAGCGCCGCGTAGACCTCGGTCATGCGCGCGACTTGCCCAAGAAACCGCACCGATCCCATGATCCCGGCCTCCTGCGCCTGCACCATCAAGGCGTCGCGCTTGGGCCCGTCGCCGACGAATACGAGCGTGAACAGCAGACCCTGACGCCACAGGCGCGCGGCGGCGTCCAGGAGAACGTTCTGGCCCTTCTCCGGGCTCAAGCGGCCCACGCAACCGATCACCAAGCCGCGCGCCTCGCAGCGCGCGCGCAAACCTTGACCGGCCTTGGGGTCGCGCACCACCTCCCCCGCGACCGCGTTCTCGATGATCGCGACCTTCGCGCGCTCACGCGCCCCCACGGTCCGCGCGCCCAATTCGCGCGACACCGCGACGATCGTGTCGGCCGAGCGGCTGACCCAACGATCCACTCGGTGATAGAGTCGCACCTTCAGGTTTTCCTCGGTGGTGCCGTGGCGAAACGCGATCCACGGACAGCCGGTCAGGCGCTTCAGGATCACGCCGAACACCGCCTCCTTGTAGCCATGGGTCTGCAACAGGCTTCCGGGGGGCGCGAGCAGGGCACGGAGAACCGTGAGGGGTCCCGGGTCCCAATGAAACCGCTGGCGCAGGATGGTCACATCGATCCCCAGCGCGCGACAGGCCTCGAGGAAGGGCGTCTCCGGGTCATCGCGGTTCGCGAAGGTGCACAGGACCACCTGAAAGCGCCCGCGCCGCGCCAACTCCGGGATGACCTGCAAGAGACCCTTCGCCGGGCCGCCGACGATGGCGGTCGAGATCAGCACCACGACCCGGGGCTTGTGTGTATGCGGCGGCATTCCCCTGAGAATCGGTTGGAGCATGCCTCAAGCCCCCGCCTGCCGGGCGTGCCGCGGCCGGCCCGGGCGGCGGCTCACGACCCGTGCCGGATTGCCGCCGACTGTCGCATTGGGCGGGACGTCGTTCACCACCACCGCGCCGGCCGCGATGATGGCGTTTTCCCCGACCGTCACGCCCTTCAGGATCGTGGCGCCGACACAGATCCAGGCGTTGTCGCCGATGACGATCGGGCGGCTGCTGGCGGCCGACGCCGGGCGCCCCGCGCGCCGCTCCGCCGGGTCGGTCGGGTGATTGTCGTAGGCGACAAGGGACACGCGGTTGGCGATCAAGACGTCCGCGCCGATCACGACATCAGCGCCCACCGACACCGAGAACTGGGATCCGCAATGACTGCGGTCGCCGATCACGAGCCGTGGGGCCGGGAAGACCTTGGCGCCCGCCAGAGTCGAGGTTCCGTGCATTACGACGTCGCGTCCGAGCTCGAGGATGAGACCGCCCCACACCGTGGGGATGCCGTCATAGAGACAAAGCCCCGGGCCGCACCGCCGGCAGCGCCTGCGAAACAACGGCTCGTCATACAACTTGCGTGCAAGCCACCCGAGCGCATGCCGTCTCAGACCCCGCTCGAACGCGAGCGGCCCGTAGACCAGCGGACTCGCGGGTATGTTCACGCGCTGCATCCGCTTGTAACCCCGATACAAGGCATCCGCCAGCGCGCCCTCGCGCCTACGAACGCGATCCAGGTACGACATCGGCCCTCCTTGACATCAAGTCCTTGTACACGCGATCCGTCGACACGATGATGGCGACCAGGATGTACAAAATGACCGCATAGGCCTCGGACAGAAACGAGGCGGTCACGAAGTACGCGAACAGCGCGAGCACGGCCGAGAGGCCCACGCGCGCCACGTCGGGGAGATCGGTCTGCACCCGCAGACGGTTCGCGGTCTCCATGGCCCGCTTCAAAAGGATCAAAAACACGATCCCGCCCGCGATCCCCAATTCCGCGGTGGCCTCCAATAGGGCGTTGTGCGCGTCCATCCACCGCTCGCCGATGACATCCTGGACGAGATGGCCCTCGGCGAGCGGGAAATTCCGGATCCCGACACCGAGCGGATGATGCGCGATGATGCGCAACCCCCGCTTCCAGATCGCGATGCGCCCGGTGCGCGCGGTCAGGTTGTAGTCGTTCTGGATGTGAATGAGCGTATTGAACGCGTGGTGCACGCGCGGCGGCCCGAACAGATAGATCCCGACGATCAAGGCCCACACGCCCAGAAACGCGAGCAGCACCCGCCGGCCCAGGCGGAAATAGAGAAACAAGGCGAGCACCGCGCTGACCCCGAGGTAGCTTCCGCGCGAGACGCTCATGAAGGTGGCGTACACGAGCAGGATCCCGGACGCCCATTTGATCACCGTCCCGAAGCCCGACACCGGCAGCCCCAAGAGCAGGCCGAGCGCGATCACCGAGGTCATGGCGATCTCGTTCTTTCCCAAATGGACGATGGTGATCTTGTGGATCCCGTAATGGAGAAGCACCAGATCCAACACGAGCGTATTCGCGACCACCGCCCATAACAGCCGCCTCAGATCGGCCGGCGTGCGTGTCGTGACGATCACGAGAACGACGAGGACCATGTCCTTGATGTAGTTCCCGAACAGGAACTTCGCGCTCCCACCCGGCCACACGGCCACGGGGATCGTGAGCATGCCGATGAGAAAGAGCCCGAAGTACGGGAGCATGATCCGGTGCGAGAAGACGCCCTCCTTCCAGCCGCCGCCCTCGAAGAGCAACGCCAGGACCGAGAGGCCCACCAGAACCTTGCCGATATCGAAGTGTCCAAGGTGCGGCAGGTTGCCGATCTTGGCCAGAAACACGAACATGGAGATCAAGGTGAGGCGGTTGGCAAGCGGCGTCTCGACGACGGGGCCCTGCCAGGGCCGCAGGGCCGCTGCCGGGCGGTTTCGTGTGCGTGTGGACTGGGACACAAGCATGAGTGATCCTCCTGGGAAAGCGTCCTAGGCCCGCCGCACGGCGACAAGCCATGCCCGGGGCGCGGGCCATATCCTGAGTGCGGCCCCGCCCACGAGGTAGGCGATGCCCATGGCCCAGGGCGCGGTCGTAAAGAACGACAGCGCCACGAGATACGCGCCCGCGGATCGCACCAGCGGCCCCGCGGGCAGGGCGGCCACGCCGCGGCGGCGCATGTCGGCCTGCTGCACCATGGCGAGCACCGCCCAGCGCAAGACGATCGCCCACGCGACCCCTATGAGCCCGAAGCGCTGCGCGAGAAACACCACCACCGCGGCGTAGGCGATGAGGGCCGCCACTTGCGCGCGCGTGTTGCTGCCCGCGGAGTCGTGCGCCACCGCCAGGCTTGAATGGACGAGTTCGATCGCCTTGATCACAATGACGACCGTGAGCACCGCGAAGACCGGGAAGGCCAGGCTGTAGTTTCTGTTCAAGAACATCGGGATGACGCGCGGGAGCACGGCCGCGGCGATCAATCCCATGAGCGGGAGGACGGCGAGGTTCACGCGCACGATATCGGGAGCGCTCGCGTCCGTGTGCGCGCTGCGACCCTGGGAAAAGTGCGACAAAAGCACCCGGGACAGGGCGTGGACCGGTTTCGTGAGGATATTGAACAGCGTCATCGCCATGACGTAGACCCCGAGGCTTGCAAGCCCCAGGATGTGCTCGATGACCAGGCGATCCGCCAGTTCACTCACGGCAAACACCGACGAGCCGAGAAACACGGGCATCGCCGTCGCCCAGAAGGATCGCCGCCAGGGCCCGGGCGAACGCGGCCGGGGCCAGCCGTGGCGCCAGGCATAGAGCGCCACCACGAAAGCGGTCGTATACGCCCCCAAGACCTGCCCCGAGATCGGTGCCGCATCGGTGTGATTCAGGAACAACAACGCAAAGATCCACGCCGATGTCGCAAGCGAGGCGATCACCAAGAGCAGCGCCTCGCGCCGGCGCCAGAGGCGGGCGCGGGCCGCGCTCAAGGCGACGTTGAAGACGTGGTAGGGCGGCAGGGCCACGAGGGCCGCCGCCAGGATCCGGGCCTGGAACGCGTAGGCGGCAGCCGCCGCGACATAGAGCATCAGCGCCACCGCGAAAAGCCGCAGGCTGATAAACGCCAGGAACTCGCCGTCATCGACGGCGCCGCTCGCCACCCATTTCACGGTCGCCGGCGCAAGCCCCAGTCCGGAGGCGTAGGCGCCGAACAGGAAATAGGCCTGGAACAAGCCGTAGCGCCCGAGATCCGCGCGCGAGATGTCCCGGCTCACCAGAATGGTGACCGCGAAGGTCACGATCGAGGCCGCGACATTGGCCCCATAGAGCGTGCCCGCGTAACGCAGGATCTCCTTCAAGGTCATGCGCGCCCCCCGGCCGGGGGCGCGGACCGGCGCGGCCTTTGTCTCGTGTGCCCTTCCATGGCCTCCCTCCTCTAAACGGCGGCCGCCTCGCCCTGCTCCCGATGGTGCAGGAACCGGGCCGGATTGCCGATCGCCGTGGTGCCATCCGGCATCGCCTTCGTCACCACGCTGCCGCCCGCGACGATGCACCCGCGGCCCACGTCATCCATGACGAGGGACCCCTCGCCGAGCCACGTCCCCGCCCCGATGTGCACGCGCCGGAACCGGGGGGCGCGCGCAAGCCCGTGCCGGCCGTCGCCGTGTTGATACTTTCCGCTCAGCACCGACACCCGGCTCGCGATCATGACGTCGTCGCCCAGCCGCACCATGCCGATGATGGAAAAGCTGCCGATGCCGACGCGCCGGCCGACCTCGGCGCACGGGTGGGAAAAAAACGATCCGAAGCCGACCGACAGATCGTAATGGCAGCGATCCAAGGTCTGCATATAGAAGGACGCGCGCAACAGCTGCCCGAGGCGCCCCGGCGCGAGACTCAAGAGCTTGGCCGAGAAATCGAACGCCCGCTCCGAACCGCCCATGCGATACCCGAAACGCGCGGGCAGCGCGAACGGCCACGTCACGCCATGCATGACGATGACCGCGGCGACCTTGAAGGCGTAGCGCATGGCGTCACGCCCCCCCGACCAGGATCGCGGGTTCGTGCAGGTAGCGGGTCGTGCGCCGCTTGGCGCAGATGTCCGCGTAGATCCGCGCGGCGGTCACGTCGTCGACGCCGATGGCGCGCGCGAGGTCGCTCGCCGGGCGGCCCTTCTCGAGGTACAGGATCGCGGTATCGAGTTCCCGATATGGGAGCGCGAAATAGAACGACTCCTGCTCCTGAGGCAAGGTGTAGGTGTCGCTCGTCGGCGTCGCCGCCAGGACCTCGTCCGGCACGCCCAGATCGCGCGCCAGCGCATACACCTGGGACTTGTACAAATGGGCGATCGGCTTGATATCCGCGGCGCCGTCCCCGTTCTTGACGAAAAAGCCCTGATCGTACTCGAGCTTGTTGGGGGTCCCGATGACCACGTAATGGAGTCGGTCGGCGTGGTAGTACTCCATGATTTTGCGGGTGCGCTGCTTGAAGTTCGTCGCCGCGACGATCTGCAGATACTCTTTCAGCCCGAGGCGGCGCTCCATGCGCGTCCCATCGGGTGAGGCGGTGACGAGATGGAAGTGATTGAACTGCCCGACGAGCCCGCCCGAGATAGTAATCTTGTTGCGCCACCCCGGCCCGTACTCCGGGACCACCGCGCGCACCGCCTCATCGCGGCGCGCGTAGCAGCCCATGGCCTCGAGGGCCGCGGTGATGTCATGACGCTCAAACGGTACACCCAAGGCCGCGACCACCTTGCGCGCCAGGCGTTCCGAATCGGCCGAGGACTCCCGTTCGGGCAGCAACAAGGCCAATACCCGCTCGCTCCCCAAGGCGCGCGCGGCAAGCGCGCAGCAGACCGCGCTATCCACCCCGCCCGAGACCGCGACCACGGCGCCGCGGCGCCGGAAACGCACGATGGCCTCTTTGATGGACTCCGCGATTTCGCGCTGCGCACGCGCGCAATCGAGCGCGAGGGGATCCGCTTCCGTCTGTTCACGAGACCGCATGGATGCCTCCTAGGCCGTCAGAGAGGAGGCCGACTCGAAGGTCTTGCGGGCCACGTAGCGCTCGATGGCCTCGAGGCTGTCGAGGTTATCGGGAACGATCTCGGCGTCCTCGACGCGGATCCCGTAGGTCTCCTCCAGGAACGAGATGAGCTCGATCACGCCCGTCGAATCGATGATGCCGAGATCGAGGAGGGAGGCCTGATCCGTGACGATCACGTCCCGCAAACCCATGAGAAAGTTGTCCATGATGTAGTCCCGGACCTGATTTTTGACGCTACTCATCGTATTGACCCCACTCTGCCGGAATACCCCGTTATCCTGCCTTCAGCGTCTCCGCCTTCCCCGATACCGTCGCCCGCAGCCAGGACGACAGCCCCGATTTCCGGATCTTGCCGGTCTCGGTTTTCGGGAGCGACGGAACGATATGGACCGCCTTCGGCACCATGTAACTCTCCAAATGTTCGTGGCAATGGCGGATGATCTCGCGCTCGTTGAGAGCGCCCTCCTCCGCGAGGACCACGAAGGCGTGCACCGCCTGCCCCAGCATCTCGTCATCGATGCCGATGACGGCGGCCTCGATGATCTCCTTGAGTCCGTACAGGACGTTCTCCACCTCCCGCGGGCTCACCTTCTCGCCGCGACTCTTGATGATGTCGTCCGAGCGGCCGATGAAATACAAATAGCCGTCCTCGTCCATGTGAAAGATGTCGCCCGAGTACAGGACCTGTTCGCCGGGGTACGGGCCGGGCTTCAAGCGCCGCGCGGTGTCTTCCGGGCGCCGCCAATACCCGCGCATGACGTGGCTCCCGCGCACCACGAGCTCGCCGAGCGAGCCCGGCGGCAGCCGGCGGCCGTCGGGGTCGACCAGATACACTTCTTCGTTGGGCATGCCACGCCCGACGCTCGCCGGCCTGCACCCCAATTCCTCCGGCGGCAGGTAGGTCACCCGCTTGCACTCGGTGAGCCCGTACATGGAGAAGATCCGGGCCTGGGGGAGCAGGCGCTGGAGGCCCTCGATATGGCGGGGGGCGAGACTGGCCGCGGTATTGGTCACGATCCGCACGCTGCGGCAGTCATAGCTCGCGAACAGGCTCTCGCGGCCGAGCAAAATCGAGAACATGGTGGGCACGCCCGGCAGGACCGTCACGCATTCGCCGGCGATTGCCTTCAGGGTTGCCGCCGGGAAGGCGAACGAGCGCTCCAAAACGACGCAGGCGCCGACCATGAAGCCCATGAGCACTTGATACAGGCCGTAATCGAAGGCCAGCGGCAGACAGCAGAAAATGCGATCGGACCGATCGAGGCCGAGGTATTGGGAGACCGAGCGCGCCGCGCTCACCATGTTGTGATGGGAGAGCATCACCCCCTTGGGCTCGCCGGTGGAACCCGAGGTGTAGATGATCATGGCGAGATCCTGATCGATGACCGGCACCGGCGGTCGCGCGCGCGGCTCGCTCGCCTCGGCAAACGCAAGCCCGCAGTCCTCGTGCGCGCGCGGCGCGTTGATGATGACGAGGGGTGGGTGCACGTCCGCGAGCGCCGATCCATAGGCCTCGCTCAAGTGTGCATCGCTCACGAACGCCGCCGGCTCCGCGTCGCGCAGCACGAAGGTCAATTTTTCGGCCTTCGTCAGGGGATTGACGGGCACGGCCACGGCGCCGGCCTTCATCGCACCGTAGAGCGCGATGACTGCCTCGCAGGAGTTCTCGAGGAACACGACGACGCGGTCGCCGCGCTTCACGCCGTGCGCCACGAGGGCATGCGCGAATCCGTCGCTGTGGGCCTCGATGTCGGCGTAACACCAGCGTCGGCCGGCGCAGACGAGGGCCTCGCCGTCCGGCCAACGTTGCGCGGTATCCTGCAACAAATCCTGAAGCAACATGGCGCTCTCCTGGCCTATCCCACCTTGGCTTCAGGCAGCGCCTGGCCGAAGACCGGCTCGGCCGCCCCGCCTTCCACGAATTGCTCGTAAAGAATCATCGTCGAATACATCCCCACGAACGCCATATTGTCGGCAAACCCGATCGCCTGGCCACGCCGACATTTTTCGAATAGCTTACAGGCGGCCTCAGCGTCGAAGTATCCGACCTCCAGGAGCCGCTTTTTGTCGAAGGCGGCGGCCACCCCCGGCTCGGGGAGGCCCTTGTGGAAGAAGCTCTGACTGTCGGGCGCGCGGTACGGCTGCTTGGGGCGGTCGCAGACCGCTTTCGGCAGGCGCTTGTGCCCGAGGACCTTCAAAATGTATTTCTCCTTCAGTCCCATGAGCTTGTAACGCGCCGGCAGCCTGGCGGCATACTCCATGACCTTGAGGTCCAGGAACGGCACCCGGGTCTCGACCCCGTGCGCGAGCGCCATGCGGTCGCCCTGCGCGCTCAGCAGGTAGCCCGACAAAAGCGTGCGCGCCTCGAGATATTGATCGACGGACAGGGGGTCCCAGGCCTCGAATCCGTCGGGCAGCAAGGCGGCGGCCGCCTTCTGGTGATCGAACGCCATGGCGGCGCGGACGTCGGGGTGGAAAAACTGCCACGTGCGGCGGGTCGTCTGCCACCTGAGATCATGACCGAAGCCGGGTTCCGCGGCCCGTTCCAGGTTCTGGCCGAAAAACCGCCGCGCGTAAGCCTGGGACGCGGCCGGCGAGTTTTTGAGATAGGGGTAGAGACGCGCGAGCAGGGCCGGACGCAGGCGCGAGTCGGGCGCCTTGGCCCAAAACCGCCGGACGCGGGCCTCCCGGAAGAGGTCGTACCCGGCAAACGTCTCATCGGCCCCCTCGCCCGTCAGTACCACCTTGATGCCTTGCTCCCGGACGCTGCGCGCCAGCAACATCATCGGCACGGGGGCCGTGCGCAGCATCGGGCTTTCGGCATGCCAAACCGCCTGCGGAAAGGCGCGCGCGATGTCGCGCGCGTTCACGACGATTTCGCGGTGCAAGGTGCGGAAGTGGCTCACGACCGCATCCTGATACGGGCCTTCATCGAACTCCGCGTCCTCGAACCTGAGCGAGAAGGTGGTGATCGGATCCCGCCGGCTGCGCGCGGCGTAGGACAGGATAGTGGCGGAATCGAGCCCGCCGCTTACGTAGGCCCCCACCGGCACGTCGGCGCGCATCTGACGGTCGACGGCGCGCGCGAGCACCGCGTCGCATTCCTCGAGGTAGTCCT
>DAHWKH010000011.1 GCA_027343725.1 Acidiferrobacteraceae bacterium | reverse complement strand
GATGGAAGGCCGTCGCCGGCCACGTGGGCCAGGTGCGTGCGAGCGCCCGGGCCGGCCGCAAGAGGCCGGCCCCGGCCGCGACCGCCAAGGCCGAGCCCGAGAGCGCCTGTTTCAAGAAGGTTCTGCGTGGAAGGTTCATGGTCTCGTCCCGTGTGATTCGTCGATGTTCGGTTACAGGGTCCAGAGGAAGTCGACGACTTCACGGATCTGGGCCTTCGTGAGAATATGGTCCTTGCCGAAAGGCGGCATGGCGGTGTACGGGTTGTTGATGGCGGCGTCGTACACCTGCGCGTACAACGCGGCCTTGTTCGGAAAGCGCGCGCGCAGGTTGGTCAGGCGCGGGCCGATATTGCCGTCCATCTTGGTGCCGGCGATCACGTGACAGGCCATGCAGTTGCCGGTTTTGCGATCGATAACGATGCAGCCGCCCTTGACGACCGGGTTCGTGGGATGGGCGGCGCATTCCTTGGGTGTCGGCGCGCGGCCGGCGGCCATGGCCGTGGGCGCCAGGACCACGGCGGCGCCCACGACGAGGCCTCGCACCGCGCGCAACGCGGTCTTCATGCTCATGTTTTTCCTCCTAGTGATGCTGAATAAAGCGTTATAGGGGCTGTCGGCGGGCGGCGGACAGACCATTTTCTTAACCATAGCGACCGATCAGTCCGCCCGTCAAGGGAATATTTCGGCCTGCTCACGCGTCGCTCACGCGCGAAATCCCTGGGGTTCCCTAGGGAAACGTGGGGGGCGCGCGCCAGCCTTCGTGGATCGCGGTGGTGAACGTTTTGAGCCGGGCGCGCTCGCCGGCCGTGGTGGCGAACGGGCGTGCGAGACGCAGCTGCCGGCGGGCCGCGGCCGCGTCGCCTTGCCGATAGCGCGCCTCGGCCAGCGCTTCGTGGGCCTCGAGATAGTTGTGCGCAAAACCGTAAGCCTGCGCGAGCAGTCGATACAGGCTGCCACGATAGGGGTGCCGCGCGACCAGGTGCCGGGCCTCACGGAGCGCCCGGCGGTCCTCGGAGGCGGCCAGCAAGGCTTGTGTGTAGGAGACGGCGAGCGCAATGCTTTGCGGACGCAAGGCCCAGGCCGCCCGGAAGGCCGTGACCGCCCGCCGGTAGCGGCCCGCGGCCCGAGCCGCGTCGGCGAGGCCGAGCCGATAGGCGACCACGCGCGGGTGCGCCCGCGCAAGCCGAGCAAGCCGCCCGCGGGCCGCCTGCAAACGCCCCAGGCGCAGATCCACGAGCGCCCGCCCGTAGTCGAAGGCGCTTGTGTCCTTGCGCCCGCGCAATTGTTGGGTAATGCGTGCCCGGGCGTCGTGCGCGGGGGCCTCATCGGCTATGAGGGCCGCCTGGAGGCGATCGAAGGACGGCCGGTCGCGGATCGGCGTGTTCGGATAGCGCGCGGCCAGGTTCTCGGCCTCGGCGATGCGGATGTCGGTTGCCGGGTGGGTGCGCCAGGACTCCGGGATATCGACGGTCATGAAGCGGTCGTCGGTTTTGAGGCGTTGGAAAAAGGCCGCCATGGCGCGTGGATTGAAGCCCGCGCGTGCCATGGTGCGCAGGCCGATGTGGTCGGCCTCCGATTCGTAGCCGCGGCGGTGCTTGAGGGTCTCGGCGGCAAGACCCGCGGAACTCAAGGACATCGCCGCGGCCCCGCCTTCGAACTGCGAGCTGCCCATGAGGGCGAGCCCCGCGAGCATGCCGGCGAGTTCGGCCCAGGAGAGACGTTTCGAGAACGCGATCAGGCGCGGGATGTGGCGTTGGGTGTCGTGGGAGATCTCGTGCGCCATGACCGCGGCGAGTTCGTCCTCGTCGCGGGCGGCGAGAATCGCGCCGGTATTGATGAAGACGTAGCCGCCGGGGACCGAAAACGCGTTCACCACCGGGCTTTCGACGATATAGAAGTGGAAGCGGATCTGGGGGTCGGGGCTCGCGGCCACGAGACGCCGGCCGAGGCGGCGGACGGTTGAGGTGGCCGCCGGGTCGTCCACGAAACGCAGCGTCTTGCGGGCGTGACGCAGGAAGGCCTTGCCGAAGGCGCGCTGCTTGGCACGCGACATCACCACGGCCGAGGCGTGGCCGAGATCGGGCAGGTGTCCGATGCCGGCCTCGCCCGGGATCGGTGCCGCGAGCGCGAGCGCGACGATGACGAGTCGCGCGCGGAAAAAGGGTGCCCTCGCCGTTATTTTCCTAATGCCGGTGACGAGGAGTAGCGTTCCATGACGTAGCGGTCGGTCCATGACGATTCGCGCAGCACGGCATCGGGGATCCGAAAGCGCAGTTCCGGGCTCACCGCCGTTTCCTTGACGATCTTCAGGATCTGGTCGTAACCGATCTTGTACAGAAACCCGCTGTGGTCGGTCTTGCGCGCGATCATGAACTGATCGTAGAGGCGATACACATACAGGTTCGCGGGGCGAACGTGCCCGTCGTAATCGCGCCATGTCACCGTGTAACGGGTGTCTGGCTTGAAGTCATCTTTTTTCAAGGTGTTAGCCTCCGGGGTTGAGCGTGGCGGCGACTCTAGCACGCGCCTTACGGGCTCGCAATGTGCGCCCGCAAGGCGTCGCCGCCCTTGCACCGGACCCGGAAAACGGGCAAGCTGCGCAACCATCAGTATTTCATGAGTTTTTCATATAGAAGGGGGTTATTCGGTCATGGCCGCATTCCAGGACCTCGAGCCGCCCGTGTTGCGGCGCTTATTGGACGAGAGGGCCGCTCTCCAGCTGATCGATGTGCGGACACCCGAGGAGGTCGCGCGCGGGGCGATTCCCGGGGCGCAGTCGCTGCCCTTGCACCAGCTTCCGCTCAGGCTGGATGCGCTTGACAAAGAGCGTTCTGTGGTTTTTTATTGCCAGTCCGGGGCGCGTTCGGCACAGGCCTGCGCGTATCTCGCGCAGCACGGGCACGACCGGATATACAATCTCCGCGGCGGCATTTTGGCGTGGATTCGCCACGGCCTTCCCTTGGAGCCGCTCATGTCGACGAGCAGCCTATAATGTCTACTGTCGCGCGTGGCCGCCATCGGACACGGGGCGCTTGCGCGGGTCGGGTTTTTGGTGTAGCAGTCAGGAGGGTTTCGGGCTCCTTGGGGCGCTGAGCCATCCTTTATCAATCAACAATAAGTCTCTCGTGTGGGAAATTTGGAGGAAATCATGGCGAATTGCGACAAAGAACTCGATGCCCGGGGCCTCAACTGCCCGCTGCCGATCCTGAGGACCAAAAAGGCCCTGAACGATCTGACCGGCGGCCAGACGCTGCGGGTAGTGGCGACCGACCCGGGAGCCGTCAAAGATTTTCAGGCTTTTGCCAAACAGACCGGCAATGAACTGGTCGAATCAGGTGAGGCGAACGGCGAATTCACGTTTGTCCTGCGGAAAAAGGCGTAGTCGAAACCCGACTAGGAGGGGTTTATGTCCACCAAAAAGCTCGCCATTATTGCCACCAAAGGGACCCTCGATTGGGGCTACCCGCCATTCATCCTGGCCTCGACCGCGGCCGCGCTCGGTTACGAGGTGCAGATCTTCTTCACCTTCTACGGCCTGCAGCTCCTGCGCAAGAGCCTCAATCATCTGAAGGTCACGTCGATCGGTAACCCCGGCATGCCGATGCCGATGCCGATGCCGGTCCTCCTGCAGGCCCTGCCGGGCATGCAGAGCATGATGACCGTCATGATGAAGCAGAAGATGAAGTCCAAGGGGGTCGCGAGCCTCGAGGACCTGAGGAGCCTGTGCGCCGAGGCCGATGTCAAGATGATCGGCTGCCAGATGACGGTCGACCTCTTCGGCTTTAGCCCGAGCGATTTCATTCCCGAGATCGAGATGGGCGGTGCGGCGACGTTCTTCGAATTCGCGGGCGAATCGGACATCTGTCTTTTCATGTAAGAGAGCTTCCGAGAGCCTGTCTTTCGGAGTAGACTATAAGACCGGTGTCGGGTATCGTATAAGTAACTGCTAATATACTGAAGTAGAGGAGCGGGTTATGGCGACGTATGCCGAGATGCGCGAGATTTACGAAGACATCCGCAATGATTTTCGTTACGACCACGAACTGAACGGTTGTCTGAACTGCGGGATCTGTACGGCCACGTGCCCCGCCGCCCACTTCTACGACTTCAGCCCGCGGGAGATCGTCCAGCTCCTGTGGACGGAGAACGTCGAGCAGATCTACGATGCGATGCAGGAAAAGATCTGGGCCTGCGCCCAGTGCATGACCTGCGCCGCCCGCTGTCCGTTCAAGAATTCGCCCGGCGGCCTCATCGCCATCATGCGCGAGGTCTCGATCAAGCACGGGATGCAATCGGCGAAAGACGTGCTGCGGCCGTTCGGGCGTGTGATGTTGAAGCTGATCACGACCGGCAATCAGCTGTCCCCGGACATGATCCAGCCGGACCATTTCCCGGATTGGGGTCCGAACATTCAGAAGGTCGAGGGCGACCTCAAGACCTTGCGTAAGGCCATCCCCGTTCGCACCCTGCAGACCACGGACACCGCGTGGGAGGTCTCGCTGAAGACCTCGGTGGAGATGTACACGATCTGGGAAATGACCGGCGTCATGGATTCGTTGCAGATCGTCGACGAGAACCTGTTCGACGTGATCGAGGATTTCATCGACGAGAAGCGCGAAGACTATAACGATTGGCTGGAGACTCAGGAGGACCGGAAAGACGACTGAAGCTCGTCGACGGTCTTATGTCTTAAAGCATTGCAGCATTGCTGTAAAGGAGACACTTTATGAAACCGACCGAACAAAGCCCGGGCAACCACAACACGTCGGCCCAGGGAGCCGGGGCGGGGACCATGAAACCTGGGTTCCACAATACCGACGGCCAGGGCATCGCGGGCCACGGGTCGTTTTTCCAGCCCACCAATCTCTCGAGCGCTGACGCCGCCAAGGCCACCGAATGGGTGCGCAAGCAGGTCGATCGGCGCACGCTCGACCTGGGCGAGCGGATGGACGACATCCGCGAGCACATGTGGGAGCTCGAGAAGGATGGCCAGATCATCGTGCACCGGGTTGGCGATGAGCACGAGCCGAAGATGGTGAAGACCCTGTTCGGGTGGGACAAGAAGATCCCGACCAAGCAGCTCTGGCATCACAAGTCCTGCGGCCAATGCGGCAACATCCCCGGTTATCCCACCTCCCTTCTGTGGTTCATGAACAAGTTCGGTTACGAGCCCGGAAAGGATTATCTCGACGAGACCGACCAGACCTCGTGCACGGCATGGAACTACCACGGCTCGGGGATCGGCAACGTCGAGTCCCTGGCGGCGGTGTTTCTGCGGAACTTCCATCAGGCCTACGTATCGGGTAAGCAGCACGGATTCGAACTCGGCCATTTCTACCCGCTCGTGCATTGCGGTACCTCCTTTGGCAACTACAAGGAAATCCGCAAGTATCTGATCGAATCCGCGGAGCTGCGCGAGAAGGTCACGAAGATCCTCGGCAAGCTCGGCCGTCTGGTCGACGGCAAGCTCGTGATCCCGGAGGAGATCGTCCATTACTCCGAATGGGTGCACGTGATGCGCAACCGCATCGCCTCGGAGCTGCAGACGATCGACATGTCCAATATCCGCGTCACCATGCACGTCGCGTGTCACTACTACAAGATGGTGCATGAGGATGCGATTTACGACGCCGAGACCTTGAACGGCAATCGCACCGCGATCGGCACCGCGATCGCCGAGGCCTTGGGCGCGCAGGTGATCGACTACTCGACGTGGTACGACTGCTGCGGCTTCGGGTTCCGGCACATCATCTCGGAGCGCGAGTTCACGCGGTCGTTTACCATGGATCGCAAGATCAAGGTCGCCCGGCAGGAGGCCAACGCGGACGTGATGATCGGCAACGACACCGGGTGCATCACGACCATGGACAAGAACCAGTGGATCGGCAAGGCGCACGGCCAGAATTACCAGGTGCCGATCATGGCCGACGTGCAGCTGGCGGCGCTCGCCTGTGGCGCCGATCCGTTCAAGATCGTCCAGTTGCAGTGGCATGCGAGCCCCTGCGAGGAATTGGTCGAGAAGATGGGGATCGACTGGAACAAGGCGAAGGGCAACTTCGAGAAGTACCTGAAAGAGGTCGAGCAGGGCAATATCGAGTACCTGTACAATCCTGAACTGGCTTTGGGGGGCAAGGCGTAATCGATGCAAAACACGGTATTGGTGGTGGGCGCCGGACCAGCCGGCTTGGCGGCGGCTGCCGGAGTGGCCGAGAGCGGAAATAAGGTCGTTCTGGTGGAAAAGGCCGCGCAGCTCGGCGGGACGCCGATCCTGTCGGGTTACGCCAAGCTGGTCCCCTCCGGCGAATGGGCGAAGGACGCCATGGGCCGCATGGTGAAGCGCGTGGAAGAGTCCAAGAACGTGCAGATCTACAAGGAGACCAAGGTCACGAAGTTCGCGGGTGAGCCCGGGAAGTTCACGGCGACGTTGGCCAACGGCACGAGCGTCGAGTGCGGATCGGTGATCCTGGCGACGGGCTTCACGCACTTCGATTCGATCAACAAGCCGGAGTGGGGCTTCGGGACGTACGAGGACGTGGTCACGACCACCCAGGTCGAGCAGATGGTCGCCGCCGGCAAGGTCGCCTGTCCCTCCGATGGGCGCGTTCCGGAGCGCGTGGCGATCCTGTTGTGTGTCGGTTCCCGTGACCGCCAGATCGGCCGGGAGTGGTGCTCGAAGATCTGCTGCACGGTGTCGACGAATCTCGCGATGGAGATCAAGGAGCTGTCGCCGACGACCGACGTGTTCATCTATTACATGGACATCCGGACGTTCGGGCTCTACGAGGACCGCTTCTACTGGAAGTCGCAGGAAGAGTTCAAGACCAAGTTCGTGAAGGCGCGTATCGCGGAGGTCACGCGTGCGCCCGATGGTCGCTTGCTCGTGAAGGGCGAGGATACGCTGGTGAAGCGTCCGATCGTCATCCCCATGGATTTGGTGGTGCACGCCGTGGGCATGGATCCCAACGAGGACAACCCGGAGATCGCGCGCGTGTTCGGCGTGGGTCTCGAGAAGCACGGCTTCATCGAGCGCGCGGAGCATTACACGAACACCTGTGGCACCACCCGTCGCGGGATTTACGCGGTCGGGGCAGCGCTCGCGCCCGAGACGATCGACGACTCGATCTCGCAGGGTACGGCCGCGGCCATGCGCGCGCTGGCGGACATGAATGCTTTGGTTCAAAAGACCGCCTGAGTCCGGGGGCGGCGGCGCGAGCGAGGTCATCGAACCCGTTGCGCTGCCGCTTGCGCTCGACGAGCGCGTGTTCACGCAGAAGTTCGCGCAGTTTCTCGAATTGCTCGGGGCGGCGGAAGGGATCGATCCCTTCGTCGCGGCGCTGAACGGTAAGCATGCGCTGTTCGCCCAGGCCCTGAGTCGACAGGCCCTCGAGTCGCTCGATTTCGAGACGCTTCAGACTCTGGTCGAGACGGTGATGCCGGCGCGCAAGCGCGTATGGCCGTCGCTCGAGGCGCGTGGTATCGAGGCCCTGCGCGGGCTCCTGGCGGATCTCTTGTACGGCAAGGGGCCGCTCGAGGAGCGCTTGGCGGCGTTTGTCGCCGGGATCCCCGTCGTTGGGGAAGAGGACCAAAAGGCGGTCCGCAAGGTGCGCCGCGCGGTGAGCGATTTGGCGGCCGAGTGCGTGCATTTCCGGGCGCCCGTGCAATACCCGCTGATGGCGAAATGGGTGTGGGACCAGGGGACCCATTCGGGCGCTTTGCGCGAGTTCGTGAAGGGCGGCGATGCGCTGGACAAGGTCAATCTGGGCACCGCACCCGGGGTGTACGAGGCGGGGCGCCGGTGGTTGGCGGAACGCATGGCGGAGAACGGTCTGTACCGGGATCCGGAGTTCGTGGTGGATGTCTTCATGGCGCACGCCTACGGCGACTACATGCGGGCGCTGTCGAGCGGCATGGGGCTTTTGAACGCCCATTTCGGGGGCAAGGACGACCCCTTCGAGGTGGTGCGGAAATTGTTGGGGATCGATGCGACTCGGAGCACGGCTTCGCGGGTGAAGAAGGTGCTGCATTAGGCGCAATCTGGAGAGAAGGCTCTTATGGCTATTCATGAAAAATCACTGATCGATGCCGATCGCATTCAGACGAGCGATAACCTGGTACTGGACGGGGTCGACGTATCCGGGCATTGGAACACCATGGTGTTGCCGCGGTATCTGACCGATTATGACACGGATTTCGCGCGCAAGATCCAGACCTTTGCCGGCGGGGAGAACGTCCACCGCTGCTGGCAGTGCGGTTCGTGCACAAACTCCTGCACGGTCTATGCGCAAAACACGGACTTCAATCCGCGCTACTGGATCTACCTCACCAATCTCGGCCTCACCGCCGATATCATCAAGGACAAGGACATCATCTGGACGTGCGTGTCGTGCAACAAGTGCACGAACATCTGCCCGAAGGACGTGCGGCCGGAGGGTGTGATGAAGGCGCTCGCCCATTGGCTCGAGGAAGAGGGGCACACGCCCAAGACGCGGTCGTCGATTTTCGACGAGGAGTTTCTCGAGCAGGTCTATGAGACCGGGCGCATCGAGGATACGCGCGTGCTCGTGAATTTCCTGCGCAAGACCAATCAGTCGGTGATGCCGCCGTGGCTCATCGAGATCGGTAAGCGCATGACGAAGTATCTGCCGGTGTCGTTCCTGATACACATGGGACTGCACCTCGTATTCAAGCCGCGCACGAAGTCGTGGGGACGCACCGGCGAGGTGCTCCGTGCCTATGTGCGGGAACAGAAAGAGATCGCGCGCAAGGCGCGCGCCATG
>DAHWKH010000101.1 GCA_027343725.1 Acidiferrobacteraceae bacterium | reverse complement strand
GCTGCCGGTATATCACGCAGAAGATCCCAGCGCCGCGTTCGCGCGACGATTTCGATCATCTGCTGTGGCAAGTGAGCCATCGCGGAATCGAGATCTACAAAGACGCCGATGGGTGGTTTCTGCTCATCCAAAGCCCGTGCGAGCACCTCGAGGACAGCGGGGCCTGCGGGATCTATACGCGACGACCGGAGGTGTGCCGCGCCTACACGAACGAGTTTTGCGAGTATGACGAGCCGGCCGAGCGCCATTTCCTCCACCACTTCCGCAGCCACGAGGAGTTGCTCGCCTACTGCCGCCGGCGGTTCCGCGGCTTCCGCTAGACGCTGGCTCCAGTGCCTCGCCTGCGCGCTCCTCGCCTGGGCGCTCATCACGGGCGCGGCCGTGGCCAAGACCCCCATCCACGTGCGCGTGAGCCAG
The DNA here is from genome assembly GCA_027343725.1 of Acidiferrobacteraceae bacterium. Lineage (GTDB taxonomy): Bacteria > Pseudomonadota > Gammaproteobacteria > Acidiferrobacterales > Acidiferrobacteraceae > Acidiferrobacter. The sequence continues at coordinate 4,002 of DAHWKH010000101.1, read as the reverse complement.
CATGGCACGAGCTTTACCATGCATTTGCGCATGATCCTGAAGGCGCCGCGGGCGCGCGTCTGGCACGTGCTCACCGACTACCGGGAGATCGGCAAGCTGAATCCGGCGGTCAAGCGCGCGCGCGTGACCCGCAAGGCCGGGGTCACGCTTTTGCGCATGCACATCAAAAGCTGCGTCCTGTTTTTGTGTTTCCCGGTCAATCAGGCCGAGACCATGACCACGCGCCCCCGGCGCGTGATCGAGGGCACGATCGTGGCGCGCCTCTCGAGCTTCCGCTCGGGCTTCGCCCGCTGGACGCTGACGCCGGTGGCGGGGGGTACACAGGCCGATTTCGTGTCGACCCTGACGCCCCGGTTTTACATCCCGCCGATCCTCGGGCCCTGGCTCTTGCGCGCGAAGATCGGTTCCGAGATGCGCCGGACCGCGCGCCACCTCGCTACCTGGGTCGGCGCAAAAACGCGACGTAGAGCATCGGCCCGAGGATGAGCGAGGCCGCGAGCGCGACGATGAGCCCGCCCATGACCGCGGTCGCGAGCGGTTTCAGGAGGTCTGTGCCGTGCCCGACACCCACGGCGAGCGGCAGAAAACCGAGGACGTCGGCCGCCATCGTCATCATGATGGGGCGCAGGCGGCGGCGCGCGGCGAGCTCCACCTCGAGACGCCCGGGCAGGGAGCGATGGAGACGCGCCTGGCCGAAGATCAGGATGCCGTTGTTGACGACGATGGCGAACACCAACAAGAGCCCCAGGAAAGACGTGCTGTCAAGCGGGATGCCGCGCACCCACAAGGCGCCCAGGGCCCCGAACGCGCTCAAGGCCGTGGCGATGAGCACCGCGAGCGCCGCGCGCGCGGTCCCCAGCTGATAGCCGACCAGGACCAGCAGCACGATGAGCGCGAACCCGAGCGTCAGCTCCATCTGCGCGAAACTCTTCGTCTGTTCCTTGTAATATCCGCCGATGCTCGATGTGATGCCCGAAGGCAGGTGGGCGCGCTTGACGAGCGCGCGCGTGACCGCGGCCGCGCGCGCAAGCCCCATGGCGCGGTGCGGGCGGATCTGGATATCGGCGTAGGGGACCAGGTTCTGGTGGGAGATGACCGCGACCGAGGCGATGGTATGGGCGCGCGCGAAGGCCGCGAGCGGGCCATAGGGCCCATGCGGCGCGTGCACGGCAAGCGACGGCAGGATCCGGCGGGTCAGTGACGGCGGCCCCTGGAAGCCGACCGCGATCGGCAGGATCTGGGCGCCGCGCAGCAGAAAACCCGCAGGCACGCCCCAGTAACGGGCCGCGAGCTGGGCCGCAAGACGCGGGGGCGTGAGACCGTTTTGCAGGGCCGCGAGGCGTGGGGTGAAGCGGATCTCGGGGCCGGCCGAGGCGGTCGGGAAACTCACGTTGGCGAATCGATGGCTCGCGCGCATGAGGCCCGCGACCTTCTGGCCCCAGACGGCGAGCGCGCGCGGGCTGTGTCCGAAGAGATCGACGTCGATCGGCGAGTGGGCGCCCGTGAGGTTGCCAAGCTGGGTCACGAGCATCTGGTGGAGCTTCAGCATCGTGAGGCTCGGATAGGCGGCGCGGAACACGCGGCCGAGATGGCGCATGACGGCCTCCGTCGAGGCCTTGGGCGTGAGCGTGATGACGAGATCGCCCTTGTTCGGCGTGGCGCGCGGGTTGCCGAGACTCTGGCCGACGACGACCGAGGCGGTTTTGACTGCGGGGTCGCGCGCGGCGAGCGCCACGAGCCCGCGCCCGACTTTCAGGGTTTCGGAGGCCGAGCTGCCGACGGGCGCGCGAAAGGGCACCGCGATCACGCCTTCGTTCCAGGCCGGCAGAAAGGCAGTCGGCAGCGCGCGGTAGACGAGGAAGGCCGCGAGCAGCAGCACGAGGCTCCCCGCGATGCCGAGGAGCGGGCGCCTGAGCGCGCGGCGCAGAAGGCGTGCGTACGCGATGCGCGCGCGGCGCGCCCCGCGAAACGCCCGCTTCGGGCGTTTCGGGCGTTGCGCGAGCCAGGCGGCGAGCAGCGGGGTCACGGTGAGCGCGACCGCCTGCGAGACCACGAGCGCGCTCACGAGCGCCACCGCCATCTGCCGGAAGAGGATCCCCACGGTGCCCGTCAGAAAGATGAGCGGCACGAACACCAAGGCCGAGGTGATGGTCGCGAACGTCATCATCGGCAGCACATCGCCCGCGGCCGCAAGCGCGCGCGTGCGGCGGACCTCGGCATCGCCCGGGCCATGGGCGTGGGTCGCCTGCTCGATGACGACGATGGCGTGGTCGACGAGCGCGCCGATCGCGGCCGTTATGCCGCCGAGCGTCATGATGTTGAGGCCCAGGTGAAGCATGTGCAGGACCACCAGGGTCCCGGCGAGCGCCAGGGGGACGACGATCAAGGTCGCAAGCGCGGTGTCGAGACGCCGCAGGAAGGCGAGCAGGACCCCGAAGGTGATGAGCGTGCCGAGGGCGAGCGCCACCCACACGTCGTGCAGGCTCGAGACGATGAGGCGCGCGAGGTCGTAGGTCCGCACCAGGCGCACGCCGGGGGGCAAATGCATGCGCAGGTGGGCGATCGTGTGGCGCACGTCGTGCGCGACCTTCTCGACGTTGGCGCCGGCCTGGGCGGCGATTTGCACAAGGAGGCTGTGGGTCTCGCGGGCAACGGCTGCGCCGCGCACACGCGGGGGCGGCGCCGTGTGGATGTGCGCCAGCGCCCCGAGCGGCACGGTCGCGCCGCGCGCGCCGCCGAGCGGCACGGGCAGGCGCTTCAAGGCCGCGATGTTCGCCGGGCGGCCGGCCGCGGTCAACAGAAAGCTCGAATGGAAGGCGGGCATGATGCCGCCGAAATAGGGCCCCTGGTGGCGGCGCAGGAGGCGCACGATGCGCCCGAGACCGAGATGCAGCGCCACGAGCCGCCGTAACGACAAGGCGATACGCACCTGCGGCCAGCCGCGCCCGACGGAGGCCACGGTATACACCCCGGGGATGTCCAGAAGCCGGGGTTTCACGGTGAAGGCATAGGTCGGCATCAGGGCACTGCTGGTCTCGTGGGGCGCCGTCAGCGCGTACTCGGCGAACGGGTAGATGCTCGGCATCATGAGGCGCACGGTCATGTGGGCGCCGGGCGGCAGCACCACCTGGCCCAGGCGCGCCTGGAGCAGGAGGTAGGCGTCGTTCGGCGTGATCGCGCTGTTGAAAAAGACGTGGATCTTGGTGAGACCGTTGCTGGTCGTGGAACGCACGAGCGTGGCATCCGGCACCCCCTTGGCGGCCTGCTCCAGGGGCTCGGTCACGCGCACCAGCATCACGTGTGCCGGTACGTAACCATCGCTCACGAGCACCGAGACGCGCGGAAAATCGACGCTTGGGAACACGCTGCGCGGCAGGGCACGGAAGGCCACGAGACCGGCCATGAGCACCAAAACGACGACAATGACGGTCGTGGCGCGCTGCGCCCAGAGTGCCTCGAGATACCGCTTCACGGGCGCGTCCGGACGCGCGCGCCTGCCGCCAGTCGCGTGACCGCGGACACGATGACGGGTGTCCCCGCCGGGATCGGCGCGCGCACGTAGGCCATCCGCGCCCCGAGATGCGCGATCGTGACCGCCACGGGTTCGGCGCGATCGGCGCGCACGATATCGACGAACGCCCGCGCGCCGCGCACGAATAGCGCCCGGCGGGGCACCGCGAGCGCGCTTCGGGGGTGGCCTTTCACGATCAGCGTCAGCACCTGTCCGGGACGCAGGGCCGCCTTGAAGCCCGTGATGTAGACGCGCACAAGGCCCAGGCGATCGGCGCGCGCATCCACGGCGTAGACGCGCGCGGGCGGGATCCTCCGCCCGGGCGCGATGACGCGCGCGCCCACGGACACGCGCGCCACGTCATCGGGCGGCAGGCTTGCGATCTCATAGAGCCCGCCGCGGCCGGCGAGGCGCGCGACCGGCATCCCCTGCCGCAACCACGCGCCGGGGGCCGCGAGGTAGCGCACGGTGCCGGCGAACGGCGCGCGCAC
>DAHWKH010000092.1 GCA_027343725.1 Acidiferrobacteraceae bacterium | reverse complement strand
GCATAAGGAGAGACACATGACAATACTCAAGTCGCGATCGCATCGTCATCGGGGGCGTGCGTTTGCCAAGAGCAGCGTGTTCCACGCGTCTTACGGGATATCCTGGGCAATCGCCGCCGTGGCCGCGATCATCCTGATCGCCGGCGCCATGGCAGCGGGTGTGTGGGACGGACCGGCATCATCCTCCACGACATCGCTTGGCCGCGACGCCGTCGCCTTGACGGCCGACGTCGCCCCGCCTGCGCTCTGGTCCAATGCGTGGCTCGGGCGGCGCTCCTATCGCTCGGTCGCGCTTCACGGGTTACGGCGGTTCGCGACCGGTTTTGTGCTGACCGGGCGTCCCGGCACGGCGCGCGCCGAGGGACTTGTACGGCTGCGCGGGCAAACGGCCATCGTCAAACGGTCGCGCGGCGGGCGCACCGGCGTGTGATGCGACCATTGGCCCGGAGGGGCGCGCCTTCCATCCGCGAAGCGCGCGCCCCCCAACCGGGATAAAGCGCGCCAATTCGCCGTTTTTCATGGATGAGAGGGCTTACGGTTCGGGATACCGCGGGTAGGGGGGGCGATGGGCCACGGCTATAATGCGCGCATGCAAAATCCACATCAGGAATCCAGCGGGTGGCCCTGGCAGACGCTCGGGACCCGACTGTTGACGGCGATGGCCGAACCGCGCGTCGCCAGGAGCGTCAATGCCGCCGCCATCATCCTCTTGGCGGGTGCGGCCGCACAATGGACTTGGGGCCTGATGGCGCCCGCGCATCATCATGCGCAGCCGAGCCGGATCGCAAGCCGCGCGGTCGCGCCCCGGCTCTCTTCGTTGTTGCAGGCCCACGTGTTCGGACGGGCGAGCGCCACCGATCTGGCGGCCATCCCAGTCAGTCATTTGGCGTTGACGCTGACGGGCCTCGTGCTCGGCGCGCACCCGCTCGCGTTGATCGGGTCCGCGGGCAAGGTACGCCCTTACGGGATCGGGAGCCTCGTATCCCCGGGCGTGCGCCTCGCCGCGGTCACGCCGACGCGCGCGATCGTGCGCCGCAACGGCCGCCTGCAAAGCCTGCTGCTCTATCCACCGCGCCTCGATGAGCGGGCCCCGGCCGCGCCGCAAGCCCCATCTCCGGCGGCGGGCGCAGCGGGAGCGAAGGCCCCGCCGGCAAGTCCCGCGCGGGCGCAGGCCCCGGGCGCCAGTCGGCGGGCCGCGGTGACCGTGAGCGTGACCCCTGCGGCCCTGGGCGGCTTGAGCCGGATCCCGACGGCGCGTTGGCGCCAATGGCTGACGAGCGGCCCGACGGGCGGTGTTCTCGTGAAGGCCGGACCGCCTCAGAGCCTCTCGGTCTTGCACTTGAAAGCCGGGGATGTGATCGAGGAGATCAACGGCAATCCGGTCAATTCCCTGGGGGCCGCCCTGAGCGCCTACATGGCCGGCGCGAAAACGGGCGGCGTCACATTGGACGTGGCGAGACACGGGCATATGCAGGTCTTTCATTACGTCTTGTCGGGCCGATAAGCTGGCGGCCCGGCGGTCGGTCTTTCCAAGGATGGAATCTCTATGGGCACAGCACGAGCGCAGAGCGTGCGGGCGACGCGATTTTTCCTGCTGCTTTTGCCGGTCGTGGCCACCGCGGCCAATCACCGGCCGCCCCAGGCGCTTGCCAATCACCCCGTCATCGGTCCGCATACGGCGGCCGTTCCCAAGGCCCCGCCGCATGCCCCGCTCGTAGGAAGTCCCACGGGCGTCCCGGCGCGCAGGGGTTCGGCCATCGCGCGCACTTCGGCCAAGGTGCCGCCCGGAGAGATGCTGTTCAACTTCGATAACGCCAACGTCCGCGGCGTCATCCGCACGATGGCCGAACTGACGGGAAAAAACTTTCTCATCGATCCGCGGGTGCAGGGCAAGGTTACGATCGTCTCGGCCTCGCCCGTCACGATCGCCGCCGCTTACCAGATCTTTCTCAGTGCCTTGAAGGCCCAGGGGTTCACGGCCGTGAGCGGCCCGGGAGGCGTCGTCAAGGTGCTTCCGCAGGCGAGCGCGCGCCAGGCCGCGCCCGTGAGCGGGCGCTGGCCCGCGGGCGGGGACGTGCTCGTGACCCAGGTGATTCCGGTGGACGACGGCCAAGCCTCGCAGATGATCCCCCTGCTGCGGCCCTTGATGTCGAGCGCCGGTGTGCTCTCCCTGTACGCCCCGACCAACACCCTCATCGTGACCGATTACGCCGACAACGTGCGCCGCCTTCTGCGGCTCGTCTCCAACATCGAGGCCAGCATCCGGGCGCCTGTCACCATCATCCCGCTGCGCTATGCCTCGGCCGTCGATGTCGCCCACCTGCTGGTGCGCTTGGGGGAGGCCCAATTGCCGGCGGCGACGGGGGGCGCGAGCGGTCCGTACAGCCCGATCTTCGTGGTGCCGGACACGCGCAGCAACAGCCTTCTGGTGCGCACGGCCAACACGCGCCGGCTGCGTTTTGTCGAGGCGCTCATCCGCCGTCTCGACGTGCCCGGCGCCCCCGGCGGGACGACCCACGTCGTCTATCTGCGCAACGCGCGCGCGACCAAGCTTGCGAAAATCCTGCGTGGACTCCTGGAAGGCGAGGCGAAGGGTGTCACGAAAGGTCTCGGTCCCACCCTCCCGGTCGGGATGCCGGCACCGCCGCGGGCCAAGCCCACCTCCGCGAAAGCCATCAAGGCCTCCCTGGTCCAGGCCGATCCGCCCATCAACGCCCTCATCATCAACGCCCCCGACACGGTCTACGACAACCTACGGGCCGTCATCGCCAAGCTGGATATCCCGCGCGCCCAGGTCTTCGTCCAGGCGCTGATCGCCGAGGTGACGGCCAACGATCAGGCTGAGCTCGGTGTCCAATGGGCCGGCGCCGCGCCCGTCGGCAGAAGTGGCGCGGTCGGCGCTCTGACCAACTTTCCGATCACGGGGTCTGGTATCGTCTCCACCGCTGCAACGCCTTCGAATCTTGCGAACGAAGCGGGGTTGGCCCTGGGATACATCGGCAACACCATCACCGTGGGAGGGCGCAAGCTCGTGGGTCTCGCGGCCTTCGCCCGGGCCCTGCAGTCGGTCGCCGGGGTCAACGTGTTGTCGACGCCCGATCTCCTGACTCTCGACAACACCGAAGCCAAGATCATGGTGGGCCAGAACGTCCCGTTCGTCACGGGGAGCTACAGCACATCCGGGATCCTCGGGAGTGCCGCGGTGAATCCCTTTCAGACGGTGGAACGCAAGAATGTCGGTTTGACACTGAAACTGAAGCCGCAGATTACGGCCGGCAACAACGTGAAGATGCAAATCTACGAAGACGTATCGAGCATCGCGCCGCATATTTCCGGGGCCATCGATCTCATAACGAATCGGCGGGAATTGAAGACGACGGTCATTGTCGCCAACAAAAGGACGATCGTGCTCGGCGGCCTCATCGACGACACCGTCGAGAACACCTGGCAGGGCGTGCCGTTGCTGGACGACATCCCCTGGATCGGCAACCTGTTCCGCTATCGCCAGAGGGTCAAGAAGAAGACCGATCTCATGATCTTCCTGAAGCCCGTGATCGTGCGCAACAGTCGCCAGAGCGAAGGGTTTACCGCCTCGCGCTACGCCTTCATGCAAGCGGAAGAGGATGCCATGCAATACGCACACTCCGATGTGTTGCCGAATTACCGCACGCCGCATCTCGCGACGCTCCATCAGCCGCCGCTGCGCGCGCCCAAGGCCCCGGCGATCCGCGCCGTTCCGGGGGCACGCTGATGGAGAGCCTCGAGCGGCCCTTGGATGCCCAATGGGTGTCGAAACTCCCGTATCCTTTCGCCAAGCGTCATGGCGTCATGAGCGCGGGGCTCGTCGATGATGCGGTCGATGTGTGGCTGCGCGGAGAGGTCGAGGTCGCGATCCTCGCGGAGCTCGAGCGGGTGCTGCGCAAGCCTTTGCGTCTGACGTGCATCGGGGAGGAGGCCTTCTCGGCGGCCCTCAACACCGGCTACGCGCGGGACATGTCGCAGGCGCAGCAGATCATGGGCGACCTCGATGACAACCTCGATCTCGCGGAACTCGCCCAGCACTTGCCGAAGACCCAGGACCTGCTCGAGAGCGAGGGGGACGCGCCGGTCGTGCGGCTCATCAACGCGCTCCTGACCCAGGCCGTGCGCGAAAAGGCCTCGGATATCCATGCCGAGGGCTTCGAGACGCGCTCCCTCGTGCGCTTTCGCGTGGACGGCGTGTTGCGCGATGTGATCGAACCGCAGAAGGCGGCGCACGGGGTGCTCGTCTCGCGCATCAAGATCATGTCGCGGCTCGATATCGCCGAAAAGCGCTTGCCGCAGGACGGGCGCATCACGCTGCGGCTGGCCGGCCGGCCCATCGACGTCCGCGTCTCGACGGTGCCGACCGCGCACGGCGAGCGCGTGGTGATGCGTTTACTGGACAAGCAGGCGGGGCGCATGACGCTCGCGCATTTGGGCATGCCCGATGACACGCTCAACGCCGTGCGCGCGCTCATCACCCAGCCACACGGGATCCTGCTCGTGACGGGCCCCACCGGATCGGGCAAGACCACTACCCTGTATTCGGCGCTGAGCGAGCTCAATACCCGGACTTCGAACATCATGACCGTGGAAGATCCGGTCGAATACGAACTCGACGGCATCGGGCAGATCCAGGTCAACCCGAAGATCGATTTGACGTTCGCGCGCGCCCTGCGGTCCATTTTGCGGCAAGACCCCGACATCGTGATGATCGGCGAGATTCGCGACCTCGAGACCGCGCGCATCGCCGTGCAGGCGAGCCTCACGGGGCATCTGGTGTTGGCGACGCTCCACACCAATGACGCCGTGGGGGCCGTGACGCGCCTGGTGGACATGGGCATCGAGCCGTTTCTGGTGGCCTCCACACTGCTCGGCGTGCTGGCGCAACGCCTCGTGCGGACCCTGTGCCCCCGGTGCCGGGGGCAAAGTCCTCAGGGGTGCCAGGCCTGCGGGGGAACCGGCTATCAGGGACGCACGGGCCTTTATGAGCTCTTGTGCGTCACAGACGAGCTCAAGGCCCTGATCCACGATCGCGCGGCCGAGGCCCGCCTGCGCGAGACGGCGCTGCGTTTGGGCTTGAGGACGTTGTATCAGGACGGCATGCGCGTGGTGGCCGAGGGCCGCACGAGTCAAGACGAGGTGTTGCGGGTCTCCCGCGACTAAATTATGGCGGCATTCGAATACGAAGCCCTCGACAGCAGCGGGCGCGTCAGCAAGGGTGTCATGGAGGGCGACGCCGAGCGCAAGGTGCGCGGTGTTTTGCGGGAGCAGGGCCTGATCCCGGTCACGGTCTCGGCCATTGCCCGCGAAGCGCCGGTGCACCGCATGTTCAGCGTGCAAGCCGGGCTCAAACCCGCGGAGCTTGCGCTCGTCACCCGCCAGTTCGCGACCCTGGTGCGCGCGGGCCTGCCGATCGAGGAATGTCTCCAGGCCTTGATCGAACAGGGTGAGTCGGTGCGCATCCGCAAGATTCTCGCGGCCGTGCGCACCAAGGTCCGCGAGGGGCAACCGCTCGCGCGCGCCCTCGGGGACTATCCGCGATCGTTCCCGCCCCTCTACCGGCATTTGGTCGAAGCCGGCGAGCAGTCCGGCAAGCTGCCCACGATTCTCGAGCGTCTCGCCGACTATACCGAGCAGCGGCAGGCGCTGAGTCAGAAGGTCTGGGTCGCGTTTTTGTACCCGGCTCTCGTGACGGTCGTGGCGCTTGCGATCGTCGGCGGTCTGCTCGTGTACGTCGTGCCGCAGATCAGCCAGGTGTTCATCGACAGCGGCGCCCCGCTGCCCTGGGCGACGCGCGCACTCATCGCCCTGAGCCGGGTTGCGAAGGCCGGGGGGCTGTGGTGGCCCGCCGGCTTGCTTGCAATCGTGGCCGGCGGGCGGCTTTGGGTGCGCGAGCCCGGCCGGCGCATGTCCTGGCAGCGTTTTCTGCTGCGGCTGCCATTGGTCGGTCGCCTCATTCGCGGCATGAATGCCACGCGCCTGGCGAGCACCTTGGGGATTCTCACGGGCTCCGGCATCCCGCTTCTGAGCGCGCTCGAGACCTCGATCCAGGTCGTGAGCAATCTGCCCATGCGCGCGGCGGTCGAGGACGCTAAGCGCCAGGTGCGCGAGGGGGGCTCTCTCGGGCGCGCGCTCGGCAAGGCGCGGCTGTTTCCGCCGCTCGTGGTGCATCTGATCGGCAGCGGTGAGGCGAGCGGCTCTCTCGACACCATGCTCGCGCGCGCCGCCGAGGCGCAGGGGCGGGAACTCGAGAGCTTCGTGACGGCGCTCACGAGTCTCATCGAACCGGTCCTGATTCTCGTCATGGGAGGCATGGTGCTGTTCATCGTGCTCGCCATCCTCCTGCCCATATTCGACATGAACCAATTGATCAAGTGAGTCTTCCGATGCAAAAACGAGCAAGCGGCTTCACCCTGATAGAGGTCATGGTGGTGATGGTGATCATCGGCATCCTGGCCGCGGTCATGGTCCCGAAGATCATGAACAGGCCGAATCAGGCGCGCATCGTCGCGGCCAAGAACGACATCCGCTCGATCATGAGCGCGCTCAAGCTGTATCGCCTCGACAACGGCCATTATCCGACGCAACAGCAGGGCCTGAAGGCGCTGGTGCAGAAGCCGAGCTCGGGGCCCGCGGCCGCCGGCTGGCGTAGCGGCGGTTACCTCCCGCGCGTGCCGATCGATCCCTGGGGGAGGCCCTTTCAGTATCTGAATCCGGGCATCCACGGGCGGGTCGACGTCTTCAGTTACGGCCCGCACGGACAGAAACACGGCATGAAGGGCGTCATCGGGTCATGGCAGACCTAGACGAGGGTTTTACGCTCATCGAGGTGCTGATCGTGCTGGTCCTGATCGGCATCATGATCGGTGTGGTGGCCCCGCGCTTAGGCGGTGATATCGGGGTCTCGGCGCGCCGCGAGGGGGCGCGTCTCGTGACCCTCCTGAAGGCGGCGCGCAGCCAAGCGATCGTCACGGGCAAACCCTATCAGGTCGTTTTCGGGGCCGACGGCTACCGCTTTCTGACCCTCGATGGCAAGGGCCGGTTCGTGGCCGCGCGCGGGAGACTCCTGCGCGCGCGCGTATTGCCGAAGGGCGTGACGCTTGTGGAGCCCGCGCGCCGCCACGCGCTCCTGTTCGCGCCCAGCGGCTTGAGCCGCGCCTTCCACGTGGCGCTCGTGACGCACGTCCAGCGCTTTGTCATTACGGGAAACGCCGATGGTAGGATCCGAGGCGCGCTTGCGCCCTGAACGGGGGTTCACCCTGATCGAGGTCTTGGTCGCGCTCTTCATTCTGGCGATCGCCCTGGCCGCCGTGATGCGTAACGTGACCGAGGCGATCACGACCACCGGCGCCTTGCGCAATCGCACGCTCGCGCTGTGGGTGGCGGGGAATCGGTTGACCCGCGTGGAGGCCATCGTGCATTGGCCGGGCCTCGGGGTCCGGCACACGGTGGCGCGCGAGGACGGGCGCCGCTTCCGGGTCGTCACCCGCGTGCGCGCAACGCCGGTCGCCGGCATGCGGCGCGTGCAAATCAGCGTGCGTCGTGCGCACCACCCCAACCGGCTCGCCCATCTCGTGGGCTTTGTCCGAAAACCATGACCGATACGCGCGGATTCACCTTGCTGGAGATGCTGGTCGCGGTCGCGATCTTCGCGATCGTCGGGGCGCTCGCCTATACCGGGCTGTCACGCGCCCTCGCGATCCGCGCGCAGTTGAAGACGGTGCGCACGCGCTGGGAGGACCGCGCGCTCGTCTATGAGCGCCTGTCCGAGGATTTGAGTCAGGCGCGGCCACGGCCGGTGCGCGACGGCGCGGGGACCTTGGTGCCGGCGTTCATGGTGCGGCGCATGGGGCGCGGGGTGCGGCTCAATTTCACGACCGGGGGGCCGGCACCGGTCGGGGCAGGGCGGCCCTTGAGCGATCTGCGGCGCGTCGATTACACGGTGGAACACGGGCGCCTCTTGTGGCGGCGCTGGGCGGTTCTGGACCGCGCCCCGGGAGAACACCGGGCGCGCGAGGTCTTGTTGCGCGGGGTGCGCGCCTTTCGGGTGTCGCTGCTTGCGGCCAACGGGACGATGGTGCGGGTCTGGCCGCTGGCGGGTCAGCCCACGGCGCTCCCGGCGATGGTGCAAATCGTCTTGAGGCTCAAGCATCACCGCACCGTGCGCTGGCTCTTTGCGGTGGGCCGATGAGACGCGAGCGCGGATTGGCCTTGATCGTCGCGCTCTTGGTGGTCGCCGTCACCGCGGTGATCGCCACGTCCTTGATGCGCGGCGAGACGGTGTGGTTGAAGGAGAGCCGCAACATCGATGCGCAGACGCAGGCCCGCGCGGCGACCACCGGCGCTTTGCGATTGGCGGCGCTCGAGCTGACCGCGCAAGGGCGCGCGTCGCCGATCGACAGCCTCGCCGAGCCCTGGGCGCGGCCCCTACCACGGTTCCCGGTCGCAGGCGGCGTGATCCACGCGCGTCTCGTCGATCCCCAGGGACGGTTCAACCTGAATGACTTGGTCGTGGCCGGCCATCCGGTGCCGGCGGCCATCGCGGTGTTCACGCGCCTCCTGCAGGCGCTGGGCCTGAATGCCGCGCTGTCGCAGGCGGTGGTGGCATGGGAAACGCCGCCGGGCATGGCGGGCGGTGGGTTCGACGCCCGTTATCTCGGACGCCGGACGCCCTATCGGGCCGGGCGCCAGCCGCTGAGCGGGATCAGCGAGTTGCGGCTGGTCGCGGGCTTCAACGCGCGCAGCGTGCGCGCGCTGCGGCCCTATGTCACGGCCTTGCCGCTCGCGACGCCGATCAACGTCGATACCGCGCCGCCCTTGGTTTTGACGGCGCTGTGTCCGGGATTGACGCTGAAGGAGGCCGATGCGTTGAGCGCCGAGGCGCTGCGTTCGCCGTTTCCGAGCGTCGCGGCCTTCCAGGCGGCGCTCCCGCACGGGATCGCGCCGGCCACCAGCGCAAGCGTGCAGACCCAGTACTTTTTGGCACACGTCACGGCCCGTTTCGACGGGCTCTTGGCGCGCCGGCGGGCCTTGCTCTATCGGCCCGCGCGCGCGCGCAGAACGGTCATTGTGTGGCAGGAGGCGTTATGGCGACACTCTCATCGAAAACCCACAAATTCGTAGGGCCCATCCGGCGCGTCACGGCCGCCTCGCAAGGATGGGACGTGCCCCGCGCGCACGCGCGGCTCAAGGCCTGGCTGAAGGCCCCGGCGCCGCGCCCCTGGCAGGTCTTTCTGCCGCCCGATTTCCCGGATACACCGCAAGTGGATTGGCGGGGACCGGACGGCGAGCGGGGATGCGGCAGCTGCGAGGAGTTGGCCGAACGCGCGCACGGTGCGCACTTCCAGGTGTGGACGCCGGCGG
>DAHWKH010000084.1 GCA_027343725.1 Acidiferrobacteraceae bacterium | reverse complement strand
ACCCCATATGGGCGATCGAGGAATAGGCGATGAGCTTCTTCATGTCCTCCTGCACGAGCGCCACGAGACCGATATAGACGATCGCGATCAAGGACAAGGTGATCATGAACCCCGCGAAGAGATGACTTGCCAGCGGCACGATCGGCAAGCTGAAGCGCACAAGACCGTAGGCCCCCATCTTCAGCATGATGGCCGCGAGCACCACCGAGCCGCCCGTGGGCGCCTCGACGTGGGCGTCCGGGAGCCACGTGTGCACAGGCCACATCGGGATCTTGACGGCAAAGGCCAGGAGAAACGCCAGGAAAATGAGGATCTGCGGCGTCTCGCCGAGCGCCAGATGGTAGTAGGATAGGATGTTGAAGCTCTCGCCGGCGCGAAAATAGAGATAGAGCAAGGCCACGAGCATCAGCACCGAGCCAAGAAAGGTGTACAGGAAGAACTTGATGGTCGCGTACACGCGATTGGGGCCGCCCCAAATGCCGATGATCAGAAACATCGGGATCAGCATGGCTTCCCAGAAGACGTAGAACAACATCGCGTCCAGGGAGCAGAAGACGCCGATCATGACGCCCTCCATAATGAGAAAGGCCGCCATGTATTCCGCGAAGCGTTCCTTGATGCCCCGCCATCCGGCAAGGACGACGATGACGCCGATGAGGCTCGTCAGCAACACGAGCGGCAGCGAGATGCCATCGACCCCGAGTGCATAATTGACGTGGAAGGCCGGGATCCAGGGCTCGCTCTCGCGAAACTGCATCGCGCTCGAGGAGGCGTGGAACAGCACCCAGACCGGGACCGTTGCGAGGAAAGTCGCAACCGACCCCACGGCCGCCAGGGCGCGGACGAGCGCCGGGCGCGCGCGCCCGAAGGTCAGGATCGCGATCCCGAAGACGATCGGCAGCCAGACGGCGATGCTGAGCGCTATATGCCGGTAGAATTCCATTGCGGGCCCTTAGGCATAGTGAAGGAAGAAGGTCATGAGCACGAAGAGCCCGAGGATGACCGCGAACGCATAGTGGTAGATGTAGCCCGATTGGATCCTGCGCCCCCATGTCGCGATCCGCCCGATGAGCCGCGCGGTGCCGTTCACGAGCACGCCGTCGATGAGTTGCACGTCCCCCACCCGCCACAACACCCGTCCCACGGCGCGCGCGCCGGCCGCCAGCCCGTCGATGTAGAGCTCATCGAACCCGTACTTGCGCATCAGGATCCCATACACACCCCGCAGGCGTCGCGCTAGGCGCTCCGGGGCCGATGGCGCGTAGATGTAGAGGTACCAGGCGCTCGCGATACCGGCGAGCGCGAGATAGAGCGGCGGGGACCGGAAGGCCGCGCCGATGAACGGCAGGACCCCATGGTAGTGCCGCGCCATGCGCGCGAGTACGTTGTCGGCTGGGGACACCACGATCGCCGAGTGCCAGAAGTGCCCGAAGAGCAGCGGGCGCATCAGCACCACGCCGGCCCCGATCGAGGGAATGGCGAGCAGCAACAGCGGCACGGTCACGACCCAGGGTGATTCCTTCAGGTGGTGGCGGGCGCGCGCGTCCATCCGTGGTTCCCCGTAGAACGCGAGAAACAGCATGCGGAAGGTGTAGAACGCGGTGACGAAAACCGCCGCCAAAATGGCGGCGAACGCGTAGTCGGCGCCGGGGAGCGTCGAACGCGAGACCGCGTCGATGATGGCGTCCTTGGAGAAAAACCCGGCGAACGGCGGGATGCCCGCGAGCGCCAGCGACCCGACCCAGGTGGCCAGGAACGTCACGGGCATGTAGCGACGCAAGCCGCCCATCTTGCGCAGATCCTGCTCGTGGTGGAGCGCGATGATCACCGACCCCGCCGCGAGGAACAGGAGCGCCTTGAAAAACGCGTGCGTCACCAAATGAAAAATCGCCGCCGCGTACGCCGAGGCGCCGAGTGCGGCCGTCATGTAACCGAGTTGGGACAGGGTCGAATAGGCGATGACGCGCTTGATGTCGGTCTGCACCATGCCGAGGAGCCCCATGAACAAAGCGGTCGAGGCCCCGATCACCAGCACGACACTGCGCGCGACCGGCGAGAGCTCGAAAAGCGGCGACATGCGCGCGACCATGAAGATGCCGGCCGTCACCATGGTGGCGGCGTGAATGAGCGCCGAGATCGGCGTCGGGCCCTCCATGGAATCCGGCAACCACACGTGCAGGGGCATTTGTGCCGATTTGCCCATGGCGCCCACGAACAGCAGGAGGCAGATGACGGTCATCACGTGCCAGGAGGTCGACCCCGGCATGAGCCGCCCGGCCATGGCCGGCGCCTGCGCGAACACCGTGGCGTAATCGAGGCTGTGGAAGGTGGCGAAAACCGCCGCGATGCCGAGCAGGAATCCCATATCCCCGAGGCGATTGACGAGGAAGGCCTTGAGGCTCGCGAAGATCGCCGACTCGCGGGTGTACCAGAACCCGATCAGCAGGTAGGACACGAGCCCCACCGCCTCCCAACCGAAGAACAACTCGAGGAAGTTGTTGGCCATGACGAGGATGAGCATGGCGAAGGTGAAAAGGGAGATGTAGCTGAAAAACCGCTGGTAGCCCGGATCGCCGCGCATGTAGCCGATGGTGTAGATGTGCACCATGAGCGAGACGAAGGTGACGACCACCATCATGACCACCGTCAGGGGGTCGATCAGGAACCCGATGGTGAGCGGGACCCCCCCGGCGCGCCCCCAGACGTAGAGCGTGGTGTTGAGGTCATGCCCCGCCAGGACCTGCGGCAAGGCGATCGCCGAGGACAACACAAAGGCGA
Source organism: Acidiferrobacteraceae bacterium (assembly GCA_027343725.1). GTDB lineage: Bacteria > Pseudomonadota > Gammaproteobacteria > Acidiferrobacterales > Acidiferrobacteraceae > Acidiferrobacter. Next base: position 6,925 of record DAHWKH010000084.1, on the reverse strand, counting down.
CCAAAACCCCGCTGATGGCGATGCGATGCGACCAGCGGGTGCCGAGCGGCTTACCGAACAGCGCGACGATCAGCGAACCCAGCAGGCAGGCCAAGGGGATCGCGAGATACAACGAGGTCGACGAGGACATGAGGCGTTATCCCTTGAGGGTGTCGAAGTCGTCGACATTGATCGTGCCGCGATTGCGAAACAGCACGATGAGGATCGCAAGACCAATGGCGGATTCCGCCGCGGCCACGGTCAGGATAAAAAAGACGAACACTTGCCCGGTGATGCCCCACAGGAAATGCGAAAACGCGATGAAATTGATGTTCACGGCCAGCAGAATCAGCTCGATGGCCATGAGCAGCACGACCAGATTCTTGCGATTCAGGAAGACGCCGACGATGCCGATCGCGAACAGGATCGCCGCCAAAATCAGATAATCGGACAGCGAGATCACGCATCCCCCCTCGATGTGAATCGTGTCATCATCAGCCCCGGCGTTCCGCGGGCATTTTCACGAGCCGCACGCGATCCTGCGCGCGCACGTTGACTTGCCGGGACGGGTCTTGATATTTGGTCTCGGGGCGCCGGCGCATCGTCAGGGCGATGGCCGCGACGATCGCCACCAGGAGCAGGGCGGCGGCGATCTCGAAGGGATACACGTAGGTGGTGTACAAAAGCGTCCCCAGGGCGCGCGTGTTGTCGTAATGGCTCGGAAGCGGGGCCGGCGCCGGCACCTTGTGAAGACCGAAACGCGCGGGACCCACCACCAGCGCGATCTCCACGACCATGAGCAAGGCCACGACACCGCCAAGCGGCAGATACGCCCGGAATCCCTGCTTCAGGGCCGCGAGATTCACGTCGATCATCATGACCACGAACAGGAACAGCACCATGACCGCGCCGACGTACACCAAAACGAGCACGATCGCGAGAAACTCGGCCTCGGCCAACATCCAGATCGAGGCCGCGCTCACGAACGCGAGCACCAGGAAGAGCGCCGCCTTGACCGGGTTGCGAATGACCACGACCATGGCCGCCGACCACAGCAGTACGGCCGCAAAAAAGTCGAACACGAGACTCTCGAAGGTCATTCCGATGCTGGTCCCCTAACGGTAACGGGCGTCCTGCGCCCGATCGGCGGCGATTTCCTTTTCGTATTGATCCCCGATCGCCAAGAGCATCTCCTTCGTATACAGGAGATCCCCCCGCTTCTCGCCGTGGTAATCGAGGATCCGCGTCTCGACGATCGAATCGACGGGACAGGATTCCTCGCAAAATCCGCAGAATATACATTTCGTGAGATCAATATCATAGCGCGTCGTGCGCCGCGTCCCGTCTGGGCGCTGTTCCGATTCGATCGTGATCGCAAGGGCCGGGCACACGGCCTCGCACAATTTGCAGGCAATACAACGTTCTTCGCCGTTCGGGTAGCGCCGCAAGGCGTGCAGCCCCCGGAAGCGCGGCGACTGCGGTGTGCGTTCGTCCGGATACTGGACGGTGATCTTGCGCGCGAAAAAGTGGCGGCCGGTCAGAGCCATGCCGCGCAGAAGCTCGAGCAAAAGGAAGCTATGGAGATATTTGCGTATCGCTTTCATAAGAGCTCCGTCACCGCGAGAACAGGAAACCCCACGGCGTAAAGGTCATGACGACGCCCATGACGCTGATCCAAACGAGGGTCACGGGGATCAACACCTTCCACCCGAGCCGCATGATCTGGTCATAGCGATAACGGGGGAACGTCGCCCTGAGCCACAGATACAGGAACAAGACCGCGCTCACCTTCACGAGAAACCACGCAAGCGGCGGCAGCCAGGTAAAGGGCGCGACATCCAGGGGCGGTAGCCATCCGCCCAGGAACAGCACGGTGGTGAGTGCCGACAACAGGATCATATTCGCGTATTCGGCGAGAAAAAACAGCGCGAACGTCATGCCCGAGTACTCGACATGAAAACCGGCCACGATCTCGGACTCGCCCTCGGCGACGTCGAACGGCAGGCGGTTCGTCTCGGCCACCCCGGAGATGAAGTAGACGAGAAACAGCGGAAAGAGCGGCCAGACCAGCCAATGCCAGAAGCCGCCGGCCTGCTCGAGCGCGATCCTGCGCAAATTCAGGGTGCCGGCCGCCATCAGCACGCCCACCAGGGCGAAGCCCATGGCGATCTCGTAGGCCACGATCTGGGCCGCCGAGCGCAATGACCCGAGAAAGGCGTACTTGGAGTTCGACGCCCAACCGGCCACCACCACACCGTACACCCCCATGGAGGTCACGGCCAGCACGAACAACAGCCCGGCGTTGATGTTGGCCAGAACCCAATGCGAGGTGAAGGGGACCACGGACCAGGCCACGAGTGCCGGCATGATCGCCAGCACCGGCGCCAGCACGAACAGGATCTTGTTGGAGCCGGTCGGTACGACGATCTCTTTCAGCAACAGCTTGAGGCCGTCGGCGATCGGCTGGAGCCAGCCGCGCGGTCCCACGCGGTTCGGGCCCACGCGGACTTGCATGTAACCGATGACCTTGCGTTCGATGAAGGTCAGATACGCGACACTCAGCATCAACGGCACAACGATCGCCCCGATCTTGATGAGATCCCAGGCAAGGATCTGCGACCAAGCCGGGAAACCGCCGAGAACCGTGCTCACGACCCCCATCCTCACGACCCCCCGAGGGACACGGCGCCGGCGAGCGCCAGGGCCGCGGTTTGCGGAAGGGCGGCCGGGATGTAGGCAGCGCCGTCCGGCACGCGCTCATCGAGAAACACCGCCAGCGTGACCGCGACCCCATTCATGGCCACGCGCACCTCGCTCCCGGCCCCGAGCTTGTGGCGCCGGGCTTCGGCCGCGTTGATAAACACCCCGGCGACACCGTGGTCGCGCGAGGCCTGCATCGGCGGCGCGCGGCGCGTGATGCTGTCGGAGTCGGCCAGCGAGATCTCCGCGATGCGCTCGAGGCCCGTGACGGCCGCGCGTTCGCCGAGGGCGAGCGGATGCATGTCGGACTGCGTCTGGGCCGCCGTCCCCAGGGCCGCGCGGATCTCGGCCACCGAATCGAGCCCCTCCCCCGGTACCCCCAGGAGGTCCCCCAGCACGCGCAAGATCTTCCAGCCCGGGCGGGTCTCGCCCGCGGGCTTCACCGCGGCCGCGAACGACTGCCAGCGCCCCTCGGCGTTGACGAAGGTGCCGTCGGTCTCGGTGAAAGGGGCCATCGGCAAAATCACCTGCGCGTAATCGAGCGCCTCCGAGCGGAACGCCGAGAGCGCCACGACGCACTCGGCGGCCGCGAGTGCCGCGCGTGCGCGCGCGCCATCGGCGCTATCGAGGGCCGGTTCGGCGTCCGCGAGCACAAATCCCTTGAGGTCCCCACCCAGCATGTCATAGGCCGAACGGCCGCGGTGCGCGGCCGCCGCACCCCAAGGCCCCCTGTGGGGCAGGACACCGGCCAGCCAAGCGCCGGCCGCGTTGCCGGGGGCAAGCCGCGCATAAGTCCCGCGGATCGTCTGCGCCAGATGGGCCGCAAGCGCCCGAATCACGGCCGCTTCCGGGTGTTGGGCCGCGAGCGCGCCCAGCAGGACCGATGGGCGTTTGGCCGCGCACAGCCATTCCGCGACGCGCCGATCGGCCGCCTGCGGGACCAGGCCCTGCGTATAGCGCGCAACGTCCTCGGAAAGCGCCCGTTGCGCCTGCTGGCTCACGGCCACCAGAAGGCGCGCGAGCGCTTCCGGCAGGCCGCTCGGCGCCACGATCACCCGATCCGCCAGATCGAACGTGAACGCGTAATCGACGGGGTTGACCGCCGCCAGGCGCGCGCCTTCCAAAAACGCCTTGCGCAGGCGATGGGCGATGAGCGGCTGTTCCTTGCGGATGTGGCTCCCCACGAGCACAAACGCGTCGCCCCGCTCGAGATCCTCCAGGCTTTGACCGAGCCCCGGAAAGAGCGGCGCGCCCTCGTCGTCCCGGAAATCCCGCTCGCGCAACCGGTGATCGATGTTGTCGGACCCGAGCCCGCGCATCAGTCGCTGCAGCAAAAAGCCCTCTTCGAGCGTGATCTGCGGCGAGGCGAGCGCGCCCAGGGCCTGCGGCCCGTGGCGCTCAACGACGCCCCTGAGGCCCCGGGCGGCCTCCTCCAGGGCGATCTCCCAATCGACTTCGCGCCACTCGCCATCGACGCGCACGAGCGGCGATTTCAGGCGCTCGGGGCCATGCAACGCGACGTAGCTGAAACGGTCGCGATCCGCGATCCAGACCTCGTTCACGGCCTCGTTTTCGCGCGGCAAGACCCGCATCACTTGGTTGCGGCGCGTCTCGACGATCAGGTTGGCGCCCACGCAATCGTGCGGACTGACGCTGTCGTGGCGCGTCAACTCCCAGGAGCGGGCCGTGTACCGGTACGGTTTCGAGGTCAAGGCCCCCACCGGGCACAGATCGATCACGTTACCCGAGAGCTCTGAATCGACCGTCGCCTCGACGTACGTCCCGATGCGCATATGCTCCCCGCGCCCGGTGGCGCCGAGCTCCATCACCCCGCCGATCTCCTGGCCAAACCGCACGCAGCGCGTGCAATGGATGCAGCGCGTCATCTCGGTGGAGATGAAGGGGCCGAGATCCTGATCCTTGATGATGCGCTTGGCCTCCTGGTAGCGGGAGGCATCGCGACCGTATCCGACCGCCAGGTCCTGCAGCTCGCACTCCCCGCCCTGATCGCAGATGGGGCAATCGAGCGGGTGATTGATCAACAGGAATTCCATCACGCCCTGTTGCGCGGTCTTGGTCTTCTCCGAGTGCGTAAAGACGCGCATCCCCTCGGTGACGGGTGTGGCGCACGCGGGCACGGGCTTCGCGACCCGCTCGACTTCCACAAGACACATCCGGCAATTGGCCGCCACCGACAGCTTCTTGTGGTAACAGAATCGGGGGATGTAGATGCCCGCCGCCTCGGCCGCCTCGATCACCATGGTGCCCTCTTCCACCGCGACCTCTTTGCCGTCGATCTCGATATGCAGCTTGGTTTCGCCGAAGTTCAGCATTGGTCCCCCCAGCGCCCTCAGGCGGCCGCCGCCACGGCACAACTGCGGTAGCGAATATGATGTTCGAATTCGTCCCGGAAATTCTTGATGAAACTGACCACGGGCATGGCCGCGGCGTCCCCGAGCGCGCAGATGGTGCGCCCCTCGATCTTCTTCGCCATGTCGACGAGCACATCGAGGTCCTCGGGTCTGCCCTCGCCGTGCTCGATGCGATGCAACACGCGCGCAAGCCAACCCGTGCCCTCGCGGCACGGCGTGCACTGGCCGCAGGACTCCTCGTAGTAGAAATGCGAGATGCGCTCCAGCGCCCGCACCATGCAGGTGGAGTCGTCCATGATGATCACCGAACCCGCGCCGAGCATGCTCCCGGCCTTGGAGAGCGCGTCGTAATCCATCGTGAGATCCATCATCACCTCGCCGCGCACCACCGGCACCGACGAGCCGCCCGGGATCACGGCTTTGAGCTTGCGCCCCTGCCAAATCCCGCCGGCCATCTCGAGGAGTTCCGCGAACGGGATGCCGAGAGGCACTTCGTAATTCCCGGGGCGATTCACGTGCCCGGAGACCGAAAAGATCTTCGATCCGCCGTTGTTGGGTTTGCCGATCTCGAGAAACCATTGTCCGCCATGGCGCATGATGGCGGGAATCGAGGCCAGGGTCTCGGTGTTGTTGATGGTCGTCGGACGCCCGAAAAGCCCGTAACTGGCCGGAAACGGCGGCTTGAAGCGCGGCTGGCCCTTTTTCCCTTCGATGGACTCGAGCAGCGCCGTTTCCTCGCCACAGATGTAGGCGCCGGCGCCGCGATGCGTGAACAACTCGAAATCGATGCCCGATCCCAGGATGTTCTTGCCGATGAGGCCGGCGTCCCGGGCCTCGGCGAGCGCCGCCTCGAAGCGCTCGATGGGCTCGAAGAACTCGCCCCGGATATAGTTGTATCCGACGGTCGCGCCAATGGTGTAACCGGCGATGGCCATACCCTCTATGAGGGCGTGCGGGTTGTAGCGCAGGATATCGCGGTCCTTGAACGTGCCGGGCTCGCCCTCGTCGGAGTTGCACACGATATATTTCTGTCCCGGGGCATTCCGCGGCATGAAGCTCCATTTGAGGCCGGTCGGAAACCCCGCACCGCCCCGCCCGCGCAACACCGATTTCTTGATCTCATTGATGATCTCGTCCGCCGGCGTCTGCTCGCGCAGGATCCGCCGCCAGGCCTCGTAGCCTCCGTCGCTCCGATAGGCGTCCAGCGTCCAGGGCCGCTCCTTGTCCAGGTTTCGGAAGCACACTTCGTTGACCATCGTCACTCCAGGCCCGCCAGGATCTCATCGACCCGCGCGGGCGTCAGGTTCTCATAATACGTCTTGTCGATCATGAACATCGGGGCCCCACCGCATGCCGCGAGGCACTCGACCTCCTTCAGGGTGAAACGGCCGTCGGCGCTCGTTTCCCCGAAATCGATCCCCAGCGTCTTCTTCAGGTGGGCTACGATGTCGTCACTGCCCCGCAAAAGGCAAGAGATGTTCGTGCACACCGAGATCTTGTGGCGGCCGACCGGCTTCAGATCGTACATCGAATAAAACGTCGCCACCTCGTAGACCTGGATGGGCCGCATCCCCAGCAGTTCCGCCACATGATCCATGAGCGGCACGCTCAACCAGCCGTGTTCCTCCTGGGCGACGGCCAGCGCCGCCATCACCGCCGACTGCTTGTGCTCCGGCGGGTATTTCGCGATCTCCTGGTCGATCTTCGCGCGTGATTCCTGTGAAAGCATGATGTCTACCGGTCAATCTCGCCGAATACGATGTCCTGGGTGCCGATGACCGCCACCACGTCCGCGATCATATGGCCGCGCACCATCTCGTCGAGGGCCGCGAGATGCGCAAAACCCGGGGCGCGGATCTTCAGACGGAACGGCT
>DAHWKH010000078.1 GCA_027343725.1 Acidiferrobacteraceae bacterium | reverse complement strand
GTCCATGGACGGCATGAATCCCGAGCCCGTCAGGGCGTAGCCAAGCCCGCCCAGAAGCACGAGCCCGGCGATCCCCGCGAGCAGGCGTTTGGGGGTCTTGAGGACGGCGCGCAGCAGACGCTCGTAGGCGGCCTGCACGCGCGCGCCGACGCCCCCGGGGCCCGGGACCCGCAGATCCTGCGAGCGCAGGAAGTGATCGGCCAGGATCGGGACCGCGAGCCAGGCCACGAAAAACGAGATGACAAGGCTCGCCGCCATGGTGAGCGACAAGGCCCGGAAAAACGCGCCGGTCACGCCCGACAGGAAGGCGAGCGGCGCGAAGATGATCACCGTCGAGGCCGACGAGCCCACGAGCGGCTTCGTAAACTCGCCCACCGCCAGGGCCACGCTCTCCGAGCGCGCAAGCCCGCGCCGGGCGTGCACCGTGCGCATGATGTGTTCGAGCATCACCACGGTGTCGTCGATGATCAGGCCCACGGACGCGGCCATGCCGCCCAGGGTCATGATGTTGAAACTCATGTGGAGGGCGTACAGGAGCAGCACGGTCGCCGCGAGCACACTGGGCACGGTCACGAGCGCGATCAGCATGATGCGCGCGTTGCGCAGGAAGACGAGCAACACCAGGGCCGCGAGCAGCGCGCCGATCAGGACCGCGTCGCGCACGCTGTGCGCGGAGGCCTGGATCAGGGCGCTCTGGTCATACCATTTGCGGATCCGGATCCCGGGCGGGAGGGTCGCCGCAAAGCGCTTCATGACGCGTTTCACGGCGTGCGTGATGGCGATCGTGTTGCCGCCGGGCTGCTGATAGATCTGCACGCTCACCGCCGGCTGTTTGTCGGCCACGACCTGCGTCCATTGCGGCTTCAGCGCGCGCGCGACTTTCGCCACTTCATCCAGGCGCACGATGCCGTCGCCCCCGGACCGCAGCACCGTGCGGCGGATGTCGCGCAGCTTGTGCAGGCGGGTATCGGAGATGGTCAGATAGAACTGATAGTTCTCCTGGAGATGGCCGACGGTGCGCAAGACGTTGCTGTCGGCCAGCGCGCGGGCGACGTCGCGGATGGTGAGGCCGTATTCGGCGAGCCGCGCGGGCTCGACCGTCACCCGGTACTCCTCGATCCGCCCGCCCAGCACCCCGACCCGCGCCACCCCGGGAATGGACGACAGGAGCGGGCGCAGCCGGTACCGGGCGAGGTCGCGCAGCGCCACCTGCGAGACCCGATGCGAGGTGAAGGTGTAGGCAAGCATGCGAAAGATCGTCGGGCGCATGCGCCGGACCTGGAAGGTGGTGTCGCGCGGCAATCCGCGCTGGACGTCGGCGAGCGCGGCCTGGACCTCGAGCGTCGCCGTGCTCATGTCCTGGCCCCAGCGGAAATTGACGTAGAAGTCCGCGCTCCCGCGGCTCGTGGTCGAGCGCACGCCCACGACCCCCGGGATGCCCCGCAAGGCCTGTTCCACGGGATAGGTGACCTGGATGAGCATGCGCTTGGCGGGCCGGTCACCGGCCTGGGCGTAGATCTCGACGCGCGGAAACGCGACGTGCGGGAACAGGGCCACGGGGAGGCGGCCGCTCGCGAACACGCCGCCGATGACCAAGAGCGCGATCAGGAACAAAAGCGAGCGCCGGTGGCGCTGGATCCAGACCGTCGGGCTCATTTCGTGACACGCACCGGCATACCGGGCTTCAACTCGTAGTTCCCGACCACCACGGCCGGCATCCCCGCCTTCAGATGCGGGTCGATGACCTGGACGATGCGCTTGTTGCGCGCCCCGATCTGCACCCGGTGCATGACCGCCCGGCCGTCGGCGATCGTATAGAGCACGTCATGGTGCCCCGCGGGGACCACCGCCGAGCGCGCCACCACGAGTCCGCGCGCGGAGGTCGCGGTGAAACGGCCCTCGACGTATTCCCCGAGGAGGTAGGGATTCCGCGCCGGCAGGGTCACGAATACGTTGATCATGTGGGTCGTCGGGTCCATGACCCGCCCGATCACCGACACAAGCCCGTGCACGTGCGCCTGGCTTGCCCCCTCGAACGAGGACAAGCGGACCCGCTCCCCCACCCGGATCGCGGGGGCGTCCTCGGGCTCGATCCCGAGGCGGACCTCCAGGCGGTCGCCGGCGACGATCTCCATGAGCGGCTGTCCCGGGGCGATGCTCGCGCCTTCGTGCGCGGAAATCGCGCTCACGAGCCCGCCGACCGGCGCCGTCAGCGCCATGGCGTTGCGCAGGCCCTCGTCTTGCAAGGTCGTGAGCGTTACGCGCGCCTGATCGAAGACCCGCTTGGCGCGCAAAAGCCCGGCGCTCGTCGCCAACCGCAAATGCACGCGCATGCGCTCCTCGCGCAAGGCAAGCCGCGCCAGGCGGTAACTGCTGCGGGCCTGCAGGAGGGCCAACCGGGCCTCGGGGCCCGGGGCGAGCGTCAGGAGCCGCGCCCCTTTGCTGACGCTCTCTCCGCGATTGACGAGCACGCGCGTCACCGACACCTCGAACGGCTCCACCAGGCTGTGGACCGCCCAGGGGGCCGCGACCACGCGCCCGTAGGCCACGAGGTGATTGACGACCGGGGCCGCGCGCAAAGGCGCCACCTGAACGGTATCGGTGGGCACGAATTTCACCGGCACCCGCGGCCGCGATGAGGAACTCGCAAGCCAGGCGACGACGCCGGCCACGACCGCAAGCAGCACAAGGAGCCGGCGCTTCATCGGATCCCCACGCAGGCGCGGCGGGGCGCGGACAGGCCCCAAGCCCCACGCCTCGCGGGCCCCTCCGGCGGGACCGGGGCCTCCCGCATGACGATCCAGGCGACCCTAGCCGCCATGGCGCGTCCCGGGCCACTCGAAGCGCCCGCTTGCGGCCTCCAGGGCCACGCGCAGCTGATCCTCGCGCGCCCGCGCGCGCAAGAGCGCCAAGCGCTCACGATCCGCGCGATCGAGCAGTTGGTAGTAGGTCAGGGCCGCGATCCGATGGCGCAGGAGCGCGTGCCGGTACAGCCCCTGCAGGCGTTTCAGGACCCGGACCGTGCCGCGGCGCGCGCGGATCGTGCGCTCGGTGTAGCGCAGCTTCGTCAACAGTGTCTCGATCTCCGAACGCGCCTGAAACAGGCGCGCGGCATAGGTGCGAAACAACACCCGGCGGCTCGCGCGCGCCTGGGCGATCGCCCCTTGATTGTGATTGAAAATCGGCAGGCTCACACTCACGCCGCCCCCCAAGGTATTGATATCGCTCGTATCGCGCGCGCGATCGACGCCCACGGTGATCGCCGGGAACTGGCCGGCGATGGCCGCGCGCAAGCGCGCATCGGCGCTCCGATACCCCTCGCGCAAGGCCAGAAGGTCGAGCCGCCGGTGCCCGAGGCCCTGCAGCCACACGGGCCGCTCCGGCATCCCGCCCCCCGCCCGGCGCGGCCAGGCCAGGCGCAGCGGGACGTCCGAGCCGATCCCGAGCAATGCGCGCAGCGCCTGGCTTTTCAGGGCGTAGGCCTCGCGCACCGCAAGCCGCGCCACCTTGGTCTGATGGAGCGCAAGCCGCGCCGCGGCGGCGGCGCCGATGGTCGCAAAACCGCTCGCCTCGGCATCATCCAGGGTCGCGACACTCGCCCGCAGGGCGCGCACCTCGTGATCGAGTAGGGCGCGCGCGCGCCGCCCGACCAGGAGCTCATAGGTGAGCGCCTTGGCCCGGGACGCGACCTGCCATTCGCGCCACGCGATCGTGAGGTCGACGGCGCGCGCATGCGCGCGCGCCGCCTGCACGCGCGCGCGGCGCGTGATGAGCGAGCGGATCGGCAGTCCGAGACCGACACGGAAGGCGCGCGTCAGTCCCGCGCCGCTTATGGGCACGCCCAGGCCGTAGGAAAAGACCGGATTCGGCAAAAGGCCGGCGCTCAGGACCTGGGCCGAGGCCACCGCCTCCTCGGCGCGCAGGCTGCGCAACATCGGGTCGCCGACGACCGCGATCACGGCGGCGAGATCGGGCGTCATCCGCGCGCCCTTGTGAACCGTGATCGGCGGCAGCTGCGGGAGCAGGAGGCGGGCGCGCGACACCCATACGGCGGTCACCGGGCGCGGCTTGAGCTGTGCCCGCACCGCGGCATGCGTCAGGGGTCGTTCGGTATACGTGGCGCAGCCACCCAGCACGAGCGCGACTCCTACCGCCAGTGCGACTTTTCGGGTTTTCGCCACCTCCCCCACCCGCCTTGCCGGCCGGCCAACGCCCGGTTTGCCTATCATGTCCTCCTATTATAGCGAGCGCGCAAAAGCGCTCACAACCTGTGATCCGCGCGCTTGAACCCCTCGTCACATTCCCGCGATCACGGCCTCGCCGAACGCCGAACAGCTGAGTTCCCGGGCGCCGGGCATGAGGCGCGCGAGGTCGTAGGTCACCTGTCCCTGGGCCAGGGCCTTGGCGAGGCCCGCGACGATATGATCCGCGGCCTCCCCCCAGCCCATGTGGCGCAGCATCATCTCGGCTGACAGGATCAATGACGAGGGGTTGACCTTGTCCAGGCCGGCGTACCGCGGCGCCGTGCCGTGGGTGGCCTCGAACAACGCGACCGTGTCGGAGAGATTCGCCCCCGGCGCCATGCCGATGCCCCCGACCTGGGCCGCGAGCGCATCGGAGATATAGTCGCCGTTCAGATTCATGGTGGCGATCACGCTGTAGTCCTTGGGGCGCAGCAGGATTTGCTGCAAGAAGGCGTCGGCGATGACGTCCTTCACGACCAGGGAGCCGCCATCGGGGCGCGTGATGACCATCTGCCCGTCCCGTTCCGTGGCCCCGAACTCGCGTTGCGCGAGCTCGTAACCCCATTGGCGAAACGCGCCTTCGGTGTATTTCATGATGTTGCCCTTGTGCACGAGCGTGACCGAGGGCTTCAGGTGCGTGATGGCGTAGACCAGGGCCTTGCGGATCAGGCGCTCGGAGCCCTCGCGCGACACCGGCTTGACGCCGATGCCGGCGCTCCCGGGGAAGCGGATCGAGCGCACCCCCAGGGGACCCGTCAGAAACGCGATCAGCTGCTCGGCCTCCGGGGACCCGGCGGGCCATTCGATCCCCGCGTAGATGTCCTCCGAGTTCTCCCGGAAGATCACCATGTCGGTGTTTTCGGGCTCCTTCAGGGGGCTTGGCACCCCGGCGAAATAGCGCACGGGCCGCAAACACACGTAGAGATCGAGCTCCTGGCGCAGGCTCACGTTCAAGGACCGGATGCCGCCCCCCACCGGGGTCGTGAGCGGCCCCTTGATCGCGACCCGATACTCCTTGATGGCGGCGAGCGTCTCGGGCGGCAAGGCGTGGCCGGTGCGCCGGTGCGCCTTCTCACCCGCGTAGATCTCGCGCCAGACGATCCCCCGGCGTCCGCCATAGGCGCGCTCGCAGGCCGCCGCCACGACCCGCTGCATGACCGGCGTGATGTCGACGCCGATGCCGTCGCCCTCGATAAACGGAAGGATCGGGCGGTCCGGGACCTCCAGGGCCCCGTCGCGACCGACTCGGATGATCTCGCCCTCTGTGCTGCCTGTCGTCATGCTGTCCTCGTTGAGGGGCGCGCCATGCGCCGCTTGCGTATAATGGTCCCCGGCGATTGTAACGGACGGCCGGCGGACAGGACATGGCGCAGCTCATTCTTTTTAACAAACCCTACGGGGTCCTCACGCGCTTCACCGACCCCCACGGACGATCGACCCTCAAGGATTACATCCCGATCCCGCACGTCTATCCCGCGGGACGCCTCGATCGCGACTCCGAGGGCCTCCTGCTCCTGACGGACGACGGTGCGCTCGCGAGCGCGCTGACCCGCCCCGGGGGGCGCTTTCCCAAGGTCTACTGGGCCCAGGTGGAGGGCCTGCCCGACGAGGCCGCGTGCGCGCGACTCTCCGAGGGCATCGTGTTGGATGGCCGCAAGACCCGGACGGCACGTGTCGAGCCCCTCCCGGAACCGGCGCTCTGGCCGCGCGAGCCCCCGATCCGCACGCGCCGCCACATCCCCACGAGCTGGCTTGCCATCACCCTGAGCGAAGGCCGCAACCGTCAGGTCCGGCGCATGACCGCGGCCGTCGGCCACCCGACGCTGAGGCTCGTGCGCTACGCCGTGGGCCCCTATACGCTCGCGGATCTTCCGAGCGGCATCTGGCGCGCGCACACGGTCGCGGCATGAGCGAACGCGGCATCCACGTGACAGTGGCGGCGATCGTCGAACGCGAGGGGCGCTTCTTGTGCGTCGAGGAGGAGATCAGCGGGCGGCTCGTCCTGAATCAGCCCGCGGGTCACCTCGAGTCGCAGGAATCACTGCTCGCGGCGGTCGTGCGCGAGACCTACGAGGAAACCGCCTTCGTGTTCGCGCCGCGCGCGCTGCTCGGGGTCTACCATTACCGGAGCGCGAGCGGCATCACCTACGTGCGCTTCGCCTTCGTGGGCACGGTCACCGACCATCACCCCGAGCGCCCCCTCGACGTCGGCATCCGCCGGGCGCTGTGGTTGACGTTTGCCGAGATCGAGGAGCGCCGCGCCATGCACCGCGGCCCGCAGGTCCTGCGGGCGCTCGAAGACTATCGCCGCGGGCAATCCTATCCGCTCACCGCCCTGGTCTCGCCGCTGTGAAGGCGCATGTCATGGTGGCGCTCTCAGGCGGCGTCGATTCGGCGCTCGCCGCGGCCCTCCTCCAAGCCGAGGGCTATCGGGTCTCGGGGCTTTTCATGAAGAACTGGGAGGACGATGACCGCGATGGCTTCTGCCCATCGGCGGAAGACTATCAATCGGCGCGCGAGGCCGCCCTGCACCTCGAGATCCCATTGCACGCCGTCAACTTCGCGCAGCCTTACCGCGAGCGCGTGTTCGCCCGCTTTCTCGCCGACTGTAAGGCCGGACTCACCCCCAATCCCGAT
>DAHWKH010000074.1 GCA_027343725.1 Acidiferrobacteraceae bacterium | reverse complement strand
CACGCGCACACATCCCGCGGGGCGCTTGCGCGCGCCCTCGATACCCTGCTCGAGACCAGCGTCGGGGCGCGCGGGCCGATTCAGGCCCTGGCGCGCACCGCGCAACGGGTGCGGCCCCTGTTGCCGCGCGGCCTGAAGCGGCGCGTCCGCCCGCGCGAGCGCGCCCTCGTCTGGCCCACTGCGCGCCACGCGACCCGCGTCGGCCTTCTGCTCGGTTGCGTGCAGCCCGCGCTCGCGCCCGATATCGACCTCAAGGCCGCGATCGTCCTGGATCACCTCGGCATCAGCGCGGTAGCGCTCGCCTCCGGCTGCTGCGGCGCCCTGCCCTACCACCTGCACGCCAGCGCCAAGGGGCGTGCGCAGGCGCGCGCGACCTTGGCTCGTGACGATGCCGCCTACGCCGGGCTGACGACCACCGCCACCGGCTGTACCGCGTTTTTGCGCGATTACCCGCATCTCTTTGCCGACAGCGAGGAGGCGCGCGCGGCCGAGCGCTTCAGCGCGCGCGTGCAGGACATCGGGGCCTGGATCGATCCCTTGCTCCTGACGCCGGTGGCGCCGCGCATGCGGCGGCGTCTGGCCTGGCACGCCCCCTGCTCGTTGCAACACGGCCTGCGGGACGCAAACCGCATCGCCGCGGTCCTGGAGGCGCTCGGCCATACCCTGGTGCCGGTCGACGAGCCGTCGCTCTGCTGCGGCTCCGCGGGCGCCTACTCTCTGCGCTACCCCCGTTGGGGGCGCAGGCTCGGCGAGCGCAAGTGGCGGGCGCTGACGCTGAGCGCGCCCCAGGAGGTCGTCACCGCGAACATCGGTTGCCTGCAGCACCTCGCCGCGCGCGCGGATCGCCCGGTGCGACACTGGATCGAGCTCGTCTACGAGGCCCTCACCAATCCGGGTAGAGACGCCCGCGATTGAGGAGCCCGCGCGGGTCGAGCGCGGCCTTGATGCGCCCCATGAGCGTGAGACTCGCATCCCCCGGGCGCGCCCACGGGCCCGCGTCCCGGTCGCGGCGCCACACCGCCATCACCTGACCCGCGTCGCGCGCCGCCTCGGCGCGCACCGAGGCCTCCTCGGCGTTGACCCGAAACCGTTCGGCGCCCGCCCAGCCGATGGTCGCCGAGGCGTCCGTGAGCGGGGCATCGGGTGGCACGAGCACGCGCCACAACGAGGCGCTTTCCGAAAAGTCCGGCAGGGCATAGTCGCGCAAGGCGGCGAGAACGCCGCTCGCGTCCCGCTCCCCGCCGAGGGCGCGGCAGGCCGCCGCCACGCGCGCCTCGCGGCCCGCGAACCGGGCGTACAAGGTGCGCTGCCGATAACAGGCCCCGGTCAGCGGATAGGCCCCCTCCCAGGCCCGCAGCCGGGCGCGCGCTTCGAGCCATGACATCTCCCAGCGAATGACCTCCTCGCGCTCGGGCACGCGCGCGGTGCGCAGGGAGACGTCCAGCAGCACGCCCAGCGTGCCGAACGCCCCGATCATCAGACGCGAGACGTCGAAGCCGGCCACGTTCTTGAGCACGCGCCCGCCGAACATCAGCGCCTGGCCCGTGCCGGAGAGGATGGAGAGGCCGAGCACGCTGTCGCGCAGCGACCCGGTGTAGGGGCGCGCGGGTCCGGTGAGCCCGACGGCCAGCGCCCCGCCCACGGTCGATGCCGGCGCAAACTGCGGGATCTCGGCCAGCGTGTCCTGACCGGACGCGGCCAAAAAGGCCCGGAGCTCGGCCAGGGGCGTCCCGGCGCGCACCGTGACCACGAACTCGGAGGGCTCGTAGGCGACGATCCCGCGATGGCCGCTGAGCGCAAGCGTGGCCCCCTGCGGCGTGCGCCCGAGATGGCGGCGCGAGCCGCCGCCGACGATCTCGAGCGCCTGATCCTGTTCGTAAGCCGCGCGCACGAACGCCGCCAAGGCCTCGCCCTGATCGCAGTCGACCACCTAGAAGCGCTCCAGGTGCGCAAACGGCAAGCGCCCGCCGTGGACGTGCAGGCCGCCGGCCCCCACACAGCGCGCGGGCGTCGGCACGGCCTTGCCGGGGTTCAAGAGATGATCGGGATCGAAGGCCGTCTTCAAGGCGTGGAAGGCGGCGAGCTCGGCGGCGGTGAATTGCGCGCACATGCCGTCGAGTTTTTCGACCCCGACGCCGTGCTCGCCGGTGATGGTGCCGCCGGCCGCAAGGCACAGGTCCAGGATCTCGCCGCCCAGGCGCTCGACGCGCTCGAGCGCCCCGGGGGCCTTGGCGTCGTACAGAATGAGCGGGTGCAGATTGCCGTCGCCGGCATGAAACACATTGGCCACGCGCAGCCCCGCGGCCTGGGCGCGCTCGGCGATCCCGGCCAGGACCGGCACCAGGGCCTTGCGCGGAATCGTGCCGTCCATGCAATAGTAATCGGGCGCGATCCGCCCCATGGCCGGAAACGCCGACTTGCGGCCAAGCCACAAGCGCCGCCGGTCCGCTTCGCCCTCGGCCTCCTCGAGCGCGAACGCCCCGCAGCGTGCAAAGACCGCGCGCAGGACCTCGGCGTCGAGCGCCACTCCCTCCGGATCCCCGTCGACCTCGGCCAGAACGACGGCCACCGACCCCGGCGGATAGGGGATCCCCGTGTAGGCTTGGGCGCCCTCGAGCGCGAGCGTGTCCATCAGCTCCAGGCCGGCCGGGACGATGCCCGCCTCGATCACCGCCGAGACGCTCGTCGCCGCCTCCTCCACCGACGAAAACGCGGCCAGCAAGGCGAGTGCCGCCGGGGGCTTCCGGCGCAGGCGGACTGTGACCTCGACCACGACGCCGAGCAGGCCCTCGGATCCGATGAGCAGCGCCAGAAGATCGAGGGGGCCCTCGGCCGTCGGGCCGCCGATCTCGTGGAGCGTGCCGTCGGCCGTGAAAAATGTGAGCCCGAGGACATTGTGCGTGGTGAGGCCGTACTTCAGGCAGTGCACGCCGCCCGCGTTCTCGGCCACGTTGCCGCCGATCGTGCAGGCGATCTGGGACGAGGGGTCGGGGGCGTAAAAGAGGCCGTAGGGCGCGGCGGCCTCCGAGATGGCGATATTGCGCACCCCCGGTTCGACGCGCGCGACGCGGTTGCCCGGATCGAGGGCCAGGATCCGGTTCAGGCGCGCGAGGCTCAAGACGATGCCCTCCGGGTGGGGCAGGGCGCCGCCGGACAGCCCGGTGCCGGCCCCGCGCGCCACCACCGGCACGCCATAGCGGGCACAGAGCGCGAGGATCGCCCCGACCTGGTCCCGGGTGCGCGGCAAAACCACGGCCTGGGGGCGCTTGCGATACAGCGGGAGGCCGTCACACTCGTAGCACGCAAGCTCGGTGGTCTTCATGAGGAGGCCGTCGGGGGGCGCAAGACGGCGCAGGGCGCGCCAAAAGGCCCCGGGCCACTGCGTCGTCGCGACGGACTCTCCCTGCTCGCTCATCGCGCCTATACTGCCGAGCAAAACGCCGATGGGCAACCGCCCGGAAAGGAGTCGTATGGCCAGTGAGTCGTTCACAGTCGAAATCGAGCAACAGGAGGACTTCCGCTTCGCGGTGCACTTCACCGAGGGCCCGGGGCTCGTCACGGACGAGCCCGAACCGACGGGCGGCGGGCGCGGTCCGGACGCGGGAGAACTGCTGGCGGCCGCGGTCGCCAACTGTCTCACCGCAAGCCTCCTCTTTTGTCTTCGCAAGGCGCGCGTGGCCTCCGGGCCCGTGCGCGCGCAAGCGCGCGGGCGGGTGGCGCGCAACCGCGAGGGGCGCCTGCGCATCGCCGAGCTCACAGTCACCATCACGGCGCCGGGCGCCACCGAGCGGTGCCTCAATCTGTTCGAGGATTACTGCACAGTCACGCAAAGCGTCCGCGACGGCATTCCCGTGACGGTCGTGGTCACGGACGGCGCCGGGTCCGTCCTTCACCGCCACGATCCGGGGCAGGCACCCTCCCGATAGGAGGGCGCCGTAGCGCCGCCCCGAACCCCCGAACCTCGGACTTTCGCTGGTGTCGCCCTCGGCGACCGCACGCTAGAGTCATGCCGGTCAGAAGCGCTTCTGATATTTCTATCTCAATGCAAAAGGGTTACTGAAGATGCGAACCGGAACTGTCAAATGGTTTAACGAAGCCAAAGGCTTCGGTTTTATCGCTCCAAAGGACGGAAGCTCCGACGTCTTTGTGCATTATTCCGCTATCCAGGGGGAAGGTTTTCGCAATCTTTCGGAAGGACAGGCGGTCGAGTTCGAGAGCGCCCGCGGCCAGAAGGGCATGCAAGCGACCCGCGTGCGCCCCATGCGCTAGCCGGACAACCCAGGGGGGCGCGGCCCCCCTGGTTTTTTGCGTCTACTTGATGCCCGCGAGATGAATGTTGAATACCAACGTCGCGTTCGGTGGGATCGCCGGGCGCCCCTGAGGCCCGTAGGCCAGGTGGCCCGGCACCACGACCTGCCACGTGGAGCCGACCGGCATGTGCACCAACGTCTCCTTGAGCCCCGGGATCAGACCCGAGAGCGGAAACACGGCGGGCTTGCCCGCCTTTTTGCTGCTCGCGAACACCCGCCCATTGACGAAACGCCCGGTATAATCGGCGATGATCGTCTGGTGAATCGTCGGAACGTCTCCATGACCCGCGGTCAGGATGCGATACTCGACCCCGCCCGGCAGGATGTGGACACCGGGCTTCTTCGCGTATTTCGCCCGGAAGGCCCGCCCGACCGCCTGCTCGCGCTTACCGAGCGCTTTCAGCATGGCGACATTGCGCGCCTGCATCTCGCGCTGGAATTTCGCCACGACGGCCGCCATCCGCGCCGGCGGCAACAAGGGCTTGGCGCCGGACAAGGCATCGTTGATGGCGCGCGTGAAGATGGCCCGGTCCACGGGAATGTGATTGTTGCGCACATTCTCGCCGAACTGATATCCGAGACTGTAGCTCAGCTGCGCCTTAGGAGACAGACCCTTCGCCATAACGGGCGTCGCCAACAAGCAGCAGGTAACCGCTAATGCGGCGTAGCTCTTATGCATGGAAGCTCCTGACCATAACGGATTTTGGGGTTCTCGATATTGCCGGTGCGCACACACGCGCCGTGCGGCTAGTGTACCGAGGTATCGGGGAAAACGATAGGGGCCCCGGATAATCGAGGCCCCGAATGGTTGCTGCTTAGCGAGCGCCTTTCTTGGACGTGACGGTCGCCGCGAGTCCGGCGTCCGCGCCTTTGGCCTTCTGATACCGTTCACCGATATCCTTCCAGTTCCATACATTCCAAATCGCTTCAAAGAATTTGGCTTTATCGTTCTGATACTGAAGGTAGTAGGCATGCTCCCAGGCATCGAGCACCATGATGGGAATGGCGCCCGGGCTCATCTCCGACTGGTGATCGTGGATCTCGGTTGTGATCAGGCGGCGGCCCGCCGGGTCCCAGGCGAGTGTCGCCCAGCCCGAGCCCATGGTCGTCATGGCGGCGTTCACGAACTGGCCCTTCAAGCCCTCGAACGAACCGAAATCGCGATCGATCGCCTGCGCGAGTTCGCCCTCCGGACGCCCACCCCCCTGAGGAGACAGGTTTTTCCAGAACAGCGAGTGCAGGATATGTCCCGAGAGATTGAAAGCCAGCGCGTGCTCGAGCGCCGCGACGCGCGCGAAGTTCTTGGTCTCCTGGGCCTCCTTCAGGCCCTCCAAGGCCTGATTGGCACCGTTCACATACGCCAAGTGGTGCTTGCTGTGATGCAACTCCATGATTTTCGCGGAGATGTGCGGCTCGAGCGCGCCGTAGTCGTAATCGAGATCTGGCAGTACGTATTTTTCCAAGGCTTGACTCCTCTAGCGTGGGTGAATGAAAACGACGATTGTTTCCCAAACGGACACGACTCCCTTCCGATACCGTCCTTTTTACTCGTCTCGCGGCAGGCGAGAAAGGGGCCGTGCGCCGACGGATGAGTCCGTTGTCATGGAGGCGGGGACACGATCTTTCAAGTCGCGGGCAGCATCCGGACCCGGTACTGGCCGCTCCGCGGGTCCTTCAGCAGGTCGCCGGCATGAAAGCGGTAGCGGCCTTGCGCCCGGTCCTGAAAATACAGCTTGAGGGTCTCGCGGACGGCCGGGAAGGCGAGCTCGTCCCAGGGGACGTCGTGCTCCGCGAACAAGGCGACCTCCAGGCTCTCGGAGCCGGGCGCGAAACTCGCTTGATCGAGGCGCGCCCGGAACATGAGATAGACCTGGCTGATGTGCGGCAAATTGAAGAGCGTGTAGAGGCCGTCGATCGCAACACGCGCCCGCGCCTCCTCCCAGGTCTCGCGGACGGCCGCCTCGGTCGTCGTCTCCTCGTTCTCCATGAACCCCGCCGGGAGCGTCCACAGGCCGTAGCGCGGCTCGATCGCGCGCCGGCACAAAAGCACCTGTTCGTCCCAGAGCGCGAGACACCCGGCGACCACCTTCGGGTTCTCGTAATGGATCGTGAGGCAGCCGTCACAGACATCGCGCATGCGCGTGTCTCCGTCGGGGACACGCCGCGCCAAAGGACCACCGCAATTGCCGCAAAACCGCATAGGCGCATTCTAACGCGACTCGCCCCCCCGGAGTAGCCGGCCGCCGCGGCGGGGGCGCTTGACCTCGGCCGCGGCGGGGGCGTATTTTCGAACGTCGCTCGCGCTTTGCCGCGACGATGTGCGGCGCCTGCGGGTCCCTCGGCCCGTGGTACAATGGCCGGTGGAGACGCGAGGCCCCGCTCGGGTCCCCGGTGTCTTTACGACGCGAATGGTACGCGAATGGTCATGAACGTCTTCCCCGTGAGGTGGAGTGTGTTATGAACGCCTCGATTCCCTTGGCGGCCCGGTCTCTTCCCGGCGGGCCGGTCCCGGACGATGAACGGGCGGCAAGGCTTGCACGCATCCGCGCGCTCCTCGTCCGAGAGAATGCGGTCCTGGTCGCTCACTACTATACCGATGCCGATCTCCAGGCGCTCGCCGAGGAGACCGGCGGCTACGTCTCGGATTCCCTGGATATGGCGCGCTTCGGTCACAGCCATCCGGCACGCACCCTGGTGGTGGCCGGGGTGCGCTTCATGGGCGAGACGGCGAAAATCCTGAATCCGGAAAAGCGCGTCCTCATGCCCACGCTCGAAGCGACCTGCTCGCTCGACGAGAGTTGTCCGGCGGAGGCCTTCAGCGCCTTTTGTGATGACCACCCGGATCGCACGGTGGTCGTCTATGCCAACACCAGCGCGGCCGTCAAGGCGCGCGCCGACTGGGTGGTGACATCGAGCATCGCCTTGCGCCTGGCGCGCCACCTGAAGGCGCGCGGGGAGAAGATTCTGTGGGCGCCGGATCGGCACCTCGGCGATTACGTGCGCCGGGAAAGCGGCGCGGACATGTTGCTCTGGCAAGGCTCGTGCATCGTGCACGACGAGTTCCGCGCGCAGGCGCTCGCGGAACTCAAGCGCTCATACCCGGATGCCGAGGTCCTCGCGCACCCGGAGGCGCCGGAGGCGGTCCTTGCCGAGGCCGACATGGTGGGGTCGACGAGCGCCATGATCGAGGCCGCGCGCACGAGCCGCGCCCGGCGCTTTATCGTCGCAACCGACAACGGCATCCTCTATAAAATGCGCCAGGCGGCGCCCGACAAGGACTTCCTCGAGGCCCCGACCGGCGGGCACGGCGCCACCTGCCGCTCGTGCGCGCACTGCCCGTGGATGGCCATGAACGGCCTCGCGTCGCTTGAGCACGTCCTGACGACCGGCGGCAACGAAATCGTCATCGACGAAGCGGTGCGCGCTCGCGCGCTGCGCCCGGTCGAGCGCATGCTCGCGTTCGCGGCGTCGCAAAAGACCGCCGTCCTCGGCTCAGGCAACGCCTGAGGCCCATTCGCCCCTCTTGCGCGCAAGAGCCCAGCGTTATGCTCGCGGGCATGACGCCCTCTCGCCGCCGGTCTCCGACCTGGACACTCGCCCACCTCGGCTTCCCGGGGCTTTCCAAGCGCGTCCTCGCCGGAGTCAACGACAACAATCTGAGCGGCTATAGCGCCCAACTCGCATACTACTTTTTCCTGTCGCTCTTCCCCTCGCTCCTCTTTCTGACGACCCTCCTGGGCTTCCTGCCGATCGCCCACCGCGGCCGCCTCGTCATGCAGGCCCTGACCCATACGCTGCCGAACCAGGCCCTGAGCCTCGTCAGGAGCGATCTCATCGGGCTCGTCCATCAACACAAGAGCGGGCTTTTGTCTTTCAGCGTGGCGTTTGCCCTGTATTCCGCCGCCAATGCCATCACCGCCGTGAGCACCGGCCTCAATCAGGCCTACGGTGTGCGCGAAGGACGGCCGTATTGGCGCGTGCTCCTCATGGCGCTCGGACTGACGCTCGCGCTGACGCTCATCATCCTGCTCGGGGCGGCGATCTTTTTCCTGGGGCCCTTCATCGGGCATATCCGCGCGGCGCGCGCCGATGTGCCCTTCCTCGCGCCCCTCATCGATATCCTGCGCTGGCCGCTTTTGCTGTTCGCCGCGATTCTCGCCATCGCCCTGATCTATTACTTCACGCCCAACGTCCGCCAGGAGTGGCGCTGGCTCACGCCGGGCTCGGTGTTCGCGGTCCTCGGCTGGCTCGCGGCCTCGTTGCTCTTCGCCTTCTACGTCAACCACTTCGGGTCGTACAACAAGACCTACGGTTCGATCGGGGCGGTGATCGTCATCTTGACCTGGATGTATTTGGGCGGCTTCGTGTTGCTCGTCGGCGGTCAAATCAACGCCGTGATCAAAATCGCCGCCGAAGGCCGCGAGACAAAGACCGAGGCCCCCCGCGATGGGCACGACCGAAGGCCCTAGCCGGCAGGCCTGGCATGTGGGCGTTCCGCCCTCCGGGTTCCGGTCGAGACGTGATTCCCATGGGAGAGGGCCTCTCCGCGGGCCACGCATCGAGAACGACTGACTTCTTAAAATCGCGTAAGGCCCGCACCGCTCACGGCCGATGAGCATGGCTCCCTAATCGTCGCCGGGGGTGTGGGTCTCGATGCGCGATCGCACGTCTGCTGGCATCGGCAAAGACGCGATCGCCTGCCAGGCCTTGCGCGCGAGGCCCTCGCGATAACCGGGCTCGCGCTGCCATAAAGCGAACAGGTGCGTACAGGCGGTCTCGTAATCCTCGTCGAGAAGCGCCCGGGCGGCCGCGGCAAAGAGCCGGGCGGAGGGGCTCGGCGCATCGTCTGGCTCGGCGGCGGCCGCCAGCAAGGCCAGATGGGCATGCAGGATGGCGATCTCGCCGCGCGCGCGGCGCTCTCTGGGCAAGGCATCGAGCAACCGGAACGCCTCGTCGGGGCGTTTGTCCAGGACCAGGAGCTTTGCGACCCTTAAGGCGGCCTCGGGGTCGTCGGGATGCGCGAGGGCCTCTTGCGCGGCCAGTTGCGCCGCGCGCTGCGTGGCGCCGCTCTCGTAGGCCTGCAGCACCGCCGAGCCCTGATCCACGAAGCCCCCGAGAAACCGCCGCAGCTCGGGCTCCGATTCCACCCCCTGCAGGGTGCCGACCACCTCGCCGTTGCGAAACACCTTCAACATCGGCAAGGCGTGCACATCGAGACGCCGCGCCAGTTCCCCGTATTCATCGGTGTTGAGCATGACGACGAACAAACGCCCGCCGTAATCGCCGGCCACGCGCACGAGTCGCGGCATGGCGACGAAACACGGGCCGGCGCGCGGCGACCAGAAATTGACCGCCACCGGCCCGCGCCGCGAGTTCTCGAGCACCAGGCGCGGGAAACTTTCGGGGCTGCCGTCGACGATATACGGAAGGACCCCCATGGGCGTTACGGGATCCGCCCCCGGATGCCGATGAAGTTCGCACCCGTGCGGAGGCCGTGGGCGTATTCCAAACGCACACCCCCGATATCGAGTCCCAGACCCGCCCCCATCGTCTGCAGGATGTGGCGCGAGGGCAGCTTCACGATGGCGCCCTCATGACAGGCATCGAGATAGGATTGGCAGGCCCCGAGATCGGGTTTCAGCACCAATGCCCCGGGGATCCCGCCGAGCAGCCCCGATCCGCCCCCCGTGTGCGTGGGCCTGGCGGGCGCTCGCGCGCGATTCAAAAGCCGCGCAAGCGGCGGCCGAGGACGGACGAGATGCGGTCGCAGAATCATGTGCGCCGCGGCCCCACCCGATGTCGCGAGCGCGAGCGCGACAAACGAGGCGACGGAGCGGGTGACGGAGGACACGGCGATCATGGCGCTGAGACAAACTCTCGGGCGGACCGTGATTGTAGCACGATCGTGGCCCGCACAACGCGCGGGCGTACTCTGGCGACGGCCCGCTCGTCGGACTTAAGGCGGTCCGCGCCGCCGGCCCGGCCCGGGCGGCCCGCGGAAACGGCCGGGCCGAAACGCGCGCCCTGGCCTGAAACGCCGGTGCGCCTTCCGCAAGGGCCCGCGCGGCCCCCTGAAACCCCCCGGGGGCATCGGTGCACCCGGCGGCCGAAAACCAGGTGCCGGCGGCGCGGGGCGCTGAAACCGTCTCATCACCGGGCGTACCGGTTGCAGCCGCGCCCCGGGCCCGCGAGGGCCCCTGAAGCC
>DAHWKH010000040.1 GCA_027343725.1 Acidiferrobacteraceae bacterium | reverse complement strand
CGCACGATGCCGAGCGCGTCCACGTCGCCCTTGACGAGGGCCGACATGAAGTTCTTCGCCTGCTTGAACGTGACGTGCGGGGGCAGCGGCGGGACGTCGGGATCCGTGTGGGCGTCGATCACCACCGGCCGGTCCGCGGACAAGGCCTCGTCCCAGGCGCCGGCCACGGCCTCCGGGCGGTCGAGCACGAGCCCGCGCAAGCCCAGCATTTGCGCATAGGCGGCATACGGGAAGTCCGGCACCTCTTGCGCGGCGACGTATTTGGGATTGCCCGTCAGGACGCGCATTTCCCACGTCACCTGGTTCAGGTCGTGATTGTTGAGGACGAGGATCACAAGCCGGGGGTCGGACCATTGGCGCCAGCGGCGCGCGATGGTGAGGACGTCGTTTATGCCGTTCATTTGCATCGCCCCGTCCCCCACCATGGCGATGACCGGGCGCTCGGGGAACGCGACCTTGGCGGCAAACGCGTAGGGGACGCCCGGGCCCATGGTCGCGAGCGTCCCGGACAGCGAGGCCTTCATGCCGCGCTTGATCTTGATGTCGCGCGCATACCAATTAGCCGCCGAACCGGAATCGCAGGTCAGGATCGCGTTGCTCGGCAGGCGCGGCGAGAGCTCCCAGAACACGCGTTGCGGGTTGATTGGATTGCCGGGGTTCATGGCCCGGCCCTCGAGCGTCCGCCACCAGTGGGCGACGTTGCGCTCGATCTGATCGCGCCAGCCGCGCTCACTCTTGGCTCTCAACAAGGGCAGGAGGCTACGCAGCGTCTGGGCCGAGTCCCCCACGAGATTGAGTTCCATCGGATAGCGCAGACCGAGCCGGCGCGCGTCGCGGTCGATTTGGATGCCGCGCGCGCGCCCCTCGGGCGGCAGGAATTCGCTGTAGGGGAAGCTCGAGCCGACCATCAGGAGGGTGTCGCATTCCTCCATCATGTCGTAGCTCGGCTTGGTGCCCAAAAGACCGATGGAGCCCGTGACGAACGGCAGGTCGTCCGGCACCGCCGCCTTGCCCAACAGGGCCTTGGCGACACCGGCCCCGAGTTTTTCGGCAACGGCGATCACCTCGTCCGTGGCGTTCAGGCAGCCGGCCCCGACGAGCATCGCGACGCGTTGCCCGGCATTCAGGATATCGGCGGCGCGTTTGAGCTCGGAGTCCGGCGGGATGGAGTAGGGCTGCGAGTAGCCGATCCCCGAGTGCACGGTGTTGTGCGCGCGCGGAGGCGTCTTCACGGCCGCCATCTCCTGGACGTCGTTGGGCATGATGATGCACGTGACCGTGCGTTCGCTTTTGGCGATGCGCACGGCGCGATCGACGACGTGGCGTGCCTGGATCGGGTTCGCGATCGTTTGCGTGAACGCGCTCGCGACGTCCTGGAACAGGAGCTCGAGATGAACTTCCTGCTGGTATTCGCCGCCGAGCACGGTGCTCGCCGCCTGGCCCACGATCGCGACCACCGGCTGGTGGTCGAGCTTCGCGTCGTAGAGGCCGTTCAGGAGATGGATGGCGCCCGGCCCCGAGGTCGCGACGCAACAGCCCACCTCGCCCGTGAATTTGGCATGCGCGCAGGCCATGAAGGCCGCGAGCTCCTCATGGCGCACCGGAATGAAATCCACCTGATCGCCCGCCCGGTCCATGGCCGCGAAAAAGCCGTTGATGCCGTCGCCCGGGTAGCCGTAGAGTCTGCGGATACCCCATTCACGAAGGCGTTCCAGCACGAAATCTCCCACCGTGTCAGACATGCGTTCTCCTTTGCGCGAGTCGTTATTCGGCAAATCCCATGACGCTCACGAGCGCGTTTTCGGATTGCCGGGAATCGAGGCGCGTATGCTGGACGACCACCGGGATATCGGACTGGACGAGGGCCGAGTAGTCCACGCCCGGCGGGATGCGCTGCGGGTCATCGAGGTCGTTGTAGCGGATGTGACGCGTCCGCTGTGCGGGAATGCTGACTCGATAGGGCCCGATCGGTTCCCGGTCCGTAAAGAACACCGTGATCGACACATGGGCCTCGCTGTCGCTGGTGTTCAGGACGCACAACGCCTCGTGGCTCGTCATCTGCGGCTCGGGCCCATGGCTCCAGGCCGGTATGTGGCCGTCAGCGATCGCCCAGCTGCGCCTTCCTATGGCCTGTGCCATACACCCCGTCTCCGGTTTCCAGTCGCCAGTCGCAAGGGTACGCCGGATGGAGGCGGGCATTGATCCGTCTTAGGGTCAGTTCCCACACCACCGCTTTGGAAATGCGGATTCATCAATGGATGTTGCTTGAAGCCGGCTCTCCCGTTTGTCGATTTGGTGGCGGTGGGCGATAATGAGGCGCGCGCGGGGGCGATCACGGCGGTCCGCGGCGGGCTCGGAGGCAGAGGCGTGGGCGGGATATTCGATGAGGCGGTCGATCGGCGCGAGACGGATAGCGTGAAGTGGGACCGCTATCGGGGCACGGACATCATCCCGCTGTGGGTGGCGGACATGGATTTTCGCGCGCCGCCGGCGGTGCTTGCGGCCTTGACCGAGCGCGTACGGCATGGGGTCTTCGGTTACGGGAACGCGTCGAAGGCGCTGCGCGAGACGATCCTCGAACACCTCGCCCGCAACCACGGGTTGCATGTGGACTCGGATGCGCTGGTCTGGCTCCCCGGGCTCGTGACCGGCATCAATCTCGCGTGTCGGGCGGTGGGGGAGTCCGGCGATGAGGTGCTGACCGCGACCCCGGTCTATCCGCCGTTTCTGAGCGCGCCCGGTCTCTCCGGTCGCGGCCTACGGGCCGTGCCCCTGGCCCGGCGCCCCGACGGGTCCTACGGCTGGGATTGGGAGGCGATGGAGCGCGCCGTGACGCCGGCCACGCGCCTCCTGTTGTTCTGTAACCCCCACAATCCCGTGGGGCGCGTCTACGACCGCGAGGAGCTCCTGCGGCTCGCGGCCTTTTGCGTGCGTCACGATCTCGTCCTGTGCGCAGACGAGATCCACGCGGGCCTCATCCTCGACCCGGCGCGCACGCACGTCTCGATCGCCGGTCTTGCGCCGGATATCGCCGCGCGCACCATCACGCTGCTCGCGCCGAGCAAGACCTTCAATCTGCCCGGTCTCGGGTTTTCCTTCGCGGTCATCCCCGATGCGTCCCTGAGGACCCGTTTCCGCGCGGCGATGAAGGGCATCGTGCCCGACGTCAACGTGCTGGGGTACACGGCGGCGCTCGCGGCCTACCGCGACGGCGAGGCGTGGCGCCAGGAATTGCTGGCCTATCTCCGGGGCAATCGCGACCGGGTCGTGCGGGCCTTGCACGGCACGGCGCTCGAGGTGGCGCCGGTGGAGGCGACCTACCTCGCCTGGATCGACGCGCGCGCGTTGGGGCTCGGCAATCCGCAGCGGGCATTCGAAAAGGCCGGCGTGGGCTTGTCGGACGGGGCGGATTTCGGGGCGCCGGGCTTCGTGCGGCTCAACTTCGGATGCCCGAGCGGGCGTCTCGAGGAGGCGCTTGCACGCCTCCGGAAGGCGGCGCAGGCCGCCGCCTAGACGACGCTCCAGCCCTCGGATTCGAGCAGGCGGGTCAGGCGGATCAGGGGCAGGCCGATGAGGGTCGTCGGATCATCGCCCTCGAAGCGCTCGAAGAGCGCGATGCCAAGCCCCTCCGACTTGACGCTTCCGGCGCAATCAAAGGGCCGCTCTTTCGCGAGGTAGCGGGCGATCCGGTCCTCGCTCAAGTCGCGGAACGTGACGCGGAAGGTCTCCACCGCTGTCCGGCTTCGGCCGGTGACGGCATCGAGCAACGCAAGTCCCGTGTACAGCACCGCGGTCTTGCCCGAGATGCGCCGCAGCTGGCGGGCCGCCTCATCGGCGTTCCCGGGCTTGCCGACGATCTCGCCGTCGTACACCGCGACCTGGTCCGAGCCGATGATCAGGGCGTCGGGCGCCTGTGCGCGCACCGCCTCGGCCTTGGCGAGTGCCAGGCGCAAGACCAGCGCGGGTGGGTCTTCGTCCGGATGCCGGGTCTCGTCGGCGTGCGAGACTCGGACCTCGAAGGGCAGCTTCAGGCGCTCGAGGAGCGCGCGCCTGTAGGCCGAACCCGAGGCCAGGACCAGTCGTGCGGGGGAGGGCATGGATCAGGCGATCTCCATCAACGCCTCATCCGGGGTCACGCTGTCGCCCTTTTTGACATGAATCGCCTTCACGACGCCCCGGACCGGTGCCGGGACCTCGTTTTCCATCTTCATGGCCTCGATCACAAGCACCCCGTCGCCGGCCTTCACCGCCTGGCCGACGCTCACCAGGACATCGACGATCGTGCCGGGCATGGCGCTCGTGACGTCCCCGGCCTTGCGGGCCTTGGGGCGACGCGAGCCCGTGTCGCTTGGCTCGGGCGCGGACGCGCTGGCACGTGCCTCGCCGCCGCCCTCGGTCGGGACGATCCCCATGGTCTCCACCATGATCTCCTCGGGCATCCCGTCGACCGAGACGTAGAACGGGCGGCGTTCCTCGCTTTTATGGCCGGCGCCGCGAATCTTGATGTTGTAGGTCTCGCCGTGCATGGTGACGTTGAAATCGGTCGGGGCGAGATAGCAGGGCGCGGACTGGGCCTCCGCCGGCGGCAGCAGCTCCTCGGGATGCAGTGTGCCGGCCGCGCGCTCCTCGAGGAAGACGCGCCCGATCTCGGGGAACATGGCATAGGTCAGGACGTCTTCTTCGCTCCGGGCGAGTGTGCCGGCCGCCGCGCGCAGGCTCGCCATCTCGGGTTTCAGGTCGTCCGCCGGGCGGTGGGTCACGACCGGCTGGTTGCCGATCGCCAGTCGCCGGATGGTCTCGTTCACCTCCCCCGGGGGCGCCCCGTAGCGCCCCTGGAGGTAGAGTTTCACCTCGTTGGTGATGCTCTTGTAGCGCTCGCCGGTGATGACGTTCAGCACCGCCTGGGCGCCGACGATCTGCGAGGTCGGGGTCACGAGCGGCGGGTACCCGAGGTCGGCGCGCACCCGCGGGATCTCCGCCAGGACCTCGTCCATGCGCGCAAGCGCCCCTTGCTCGCGCAATTGATTCGCGAGGTTCGAGATCATGCCGCCCGGCACCTGGTTCACGTGGACGCGGGTATCGATGCCGGTGTGGCTGCTCTCGAACTGGTGGTAGCGCTTGCGCACCTCGCGAAAATAGGCGCTGACGCGCTCGATGCGCGTGATGTCGAGCCCCGTGTCGTAGGGCGTGTCCTTGAGGGCCGCGACCAGGCTCTCGGTCGGCGGATGACTCGCGCCGTCGCTGAAGGCCGAGAGCGCGGTGTCGATGAGGTAGCAGCCGCTTTCGATCGCCTTCCAGTGACACATGGCAGCAAGCCCCGAGTTCGCGTGCGAATGCAGGTGCAGCGGGACCTTGACGGCCTTCACCAGCGCCTTGACGAGGGCCGCGGTCTTCGCCGGGGTCAGGAGACCGGCCATGTCCTTGATCGCGATGGTCTGGCAGCCCATCGCCTCGAGTTCGCGCGCCAAGGCGACGAACTGCGGGATCCCGTGGACCGGGCTTGTGGTGTAACAAATCGTCCCTTCGGCGTGTTTGCCTTGGGCGAGCACCGCCTCCACCGCCACGCGCACGTTGCGCAGGTCGTTCATCGCATCGAAGATCCGGAAGATATCGACCCCGTTGGCGGCCGCGCGCGCCACGAAGGCCTGCACGACATCATCCGAATAGTGCCGGTATCCGAGCAGGTTCTGTCCGCGCAGCAGCATCTGCAGCGGGGTTTTGGGTAGGGCCGCCTTCAGGAGCCGCAGGCGCTCCCACGGGTCTTCCTTCAAAAACCGCAGGCAGGCATCGAAGGTGGCCCCGCCCCAGGCCTCGAGCGACCAGTATCCGATCGCGTCCAGGTCCGGGCACGCCGGCAGCATATCCTCGGTCCGCAGCCGCGTGGCGATCAGCGATTGATGGGCATCCCGCAGGATCACATCGGTTATTTGGACGCGTGTCTTTGGCACCTGGATTCCACCCTTTCTCGAGAGTTTGCGATTATACCCTGCCCTGCGCGCGTCGTCCCAGGCGCCCTCACAGCCCGTGATGAGCCGCGATCGCGGCGGCGATCGCGGCCGCGAGGTGGGACGTGGGGCGGCGCACCGAGTAATTGATGAGCTCCGGGTGATCTTCCACGAACGCGGTGTCGAAGTGCCCTGCCCGGAATTCCGCGGTTTTCAGGATCTGCAGGTGGTAGGGGATCGTCGTTTTGACTCCCGAAACCCCCATGTCGAGCAAGGCGCGGCGCGCGCGCGCGAGCGCCTTGTCCCAGGTCAGCGCCCAAATCGTGAGTTTCGCGCACATGGAGTCGTAGTAGGGCGGGAACTCGTAGCCCGTGTAGATGGCCGCGTCCGTCCGGACCCCCGGCCCCCCCGGGGAGTAATAGCGGGTGATGCGCCCGAAATTGGGCAAAAAGTCGTTCTTCGGGTCCTCGGCGTTGATGCGGAACTGGATCGCGAAACCGCGCCTTTGGATATCGCTTTGCGCAAAGGAGAGCGGCTTGCCGCTTGCGATCAGGATCTGCTCTTGGACGATATCTACGCCCGTGATCTGTTCGGTCACCGTGTGTTCGACCTGCAGGCGCGTGTTCATCTCCATGAAATAGAACCGCTGCTCCTGGTCGAACAGGAATTCGACCGTCCCGGCGTTCTCGTAGCCGACCGCTTGCGCCGCGCGCACCGCGAGCGCGCAGACCTCGGCCCGCTGCTCGTCTGTGAGTTGCGGGGAGGGCGCCACCTCCAGAAGCTTCTGATGGCGCCGCTGGATCGAGCAGTCGCGCTCGAACAGGTGGACGACGTTTCCGAAGCGATCCCCCAGGATCTGCACCTCGATGTGGCGCGGGTTGACGATGCATTTCTCGAGGAAGACCTCGGCGGCCCCGAAGGCCTTGGTGGCCTCGGAGACCACGCGGTCGAACTGGCGGCGCAACTCGTCCTCGCTGTCGCAGCGGCGGATGCCGCGCCCGCCGCCCCCGGAGGTGGCCTTCAGCATCACCGGGTAACCGATGGCGCGCGCGGCCTTCAGGGCTGCGTCGAGATCCGCGACGTTGCCGCCGCTGCCCGGCACCACCGGCAGCCCCGCGCCGATCACGGTCTCGCGCGCGAGCGTCTTGTCACCCATCTTGCGGATGACATCGGCCGAGGGGCCGATAAAGGTGATGCCGCGGCGCGCGCAAACCTCGGCAAGCTCCGGATTTTCCGAGAGAAAGCCATAGCCGGGGTGGATCGCATCGCAGCCTGCGCTGATCGCGAGGCTTGCGATGCGATGGGCGTTCAGGTAGCCGCCGACCGGGTCGGGCCCGAGATTGTAGGCCTCGCTCGCTTTTTTGACGTGCAGGGCATGGCGATCGGCGTCGGTGTAGACCGCCACCGACTTGATGCCCATTTCGGCGCAGGCGCGCACGATGCGGACGGCGATTTCCCCCCGGTTGGCCACCAGAACTTTCTTGATCACCCGATCCTCGAACCCGCGACTGTGAAGGCCGGTCATTGTACTGATTTGTCGCAGCCGGTTCACCCCGGGCGGAGTTTTGACAGCCTGGGGACGCCTCTATATCATGGCGCATGCCTTTGGATCCCTTGCCGAAACTCGCCGATCCGCGCCGGCTGGCCGAGCTGTCCACGAAGCTGGAAGGGGAGGTCGACTTGGGGGCTTGCGCGCGTCTCCAGGAATTCGCCCCGGAGAACGCGGGGCGGGCGCAGGCGGTGTTCGCGTTTTCGCGTGACGCGCAGGGACGAGTGGTCATGGAGGGCGAGGCCCGCGCGGCCTTGCGGCTCGTGTGCCAACGTTGCGGGGAGCCGTTTCTCGATACCCATCGCGCCGAGTGGCGGGTGGTGTTCGTGCCGTCCGAGGACGAGGAGCGCCGTCTGGCGGGCGAGGGCATCGACGCCTGGTGCCAGCAAGGCCTCTTGGATGTGATCGGATTCCTGGAAGAGGAATTGATCTTGGCGTTGCCGATGGCGCCGCACCATCGCGAGGATTGCGAGCCCGGACACGAGCCGGAGAGCGTGGCGCACCCGTTCGCGGTGTTGGCGGAATGGTTCGAACGCGATCCGCGTGAGACATAGGAAATCGAGGAAAACGGAAAATGGCAGTTCAAAAGAGTCGTAAGACGCCCTCCAAGCGCGGCATGCGCCGGTCCCATGACGCCCTCACCAAACCGACTTTGTCGATCGATCAGACGAGCGGCGAGACGCATCGGCGCCACCATGTCAGTCCAGACGGCTATTATCGGGGTCGCAAGGTCCTCGATACGAAATCCGACTAGGCTCGCCCCGGAGTCCCGGTGAACACCACTATCGCCCTCGATGCCA
>DAHWKH010000034.1 GCA_027343725.1 Acidiferrobacteraceae bacterium | reverse complement strand
CTTGCGCGCGGCATCGAGCACCGCGCGCACGTCCTCCTCCTTGTCGTACCGCTCCTTCAGGGCCGGCTCCTGGGCCAGGGCCTCATCGAGCGTGATCCCGAGATCGTGGGGTATGAGCTTGGCGATCTTGTCGACAAAGCCGTAGGGGTGGTCGAGCACGCGCCCCACGTCGCGCACCACGGCCTTCGCCGCCATGGTGCCGAAGGTGATGATCTGCGAGACCTTGTCGGCGCCGTAGCGCTCGGTCACGTACTCGATGACGCGATCGCGGCCCTCCATGCAAAAATCGACGTCGAAATCCGGCAGCGAGACCCGCTCGGGGTTCAGAAACCGCTCGAACAGGAGGTCGTAGGTGATCGGGTCGAGCTCCGTGATGCCGAGCGCGTAGGCGACCAGGGACCCGGCCCCCGAGCCGCGCCCGGGGCCGACCGGGACATCCGCCTGGCGCGCCCAGGCGATGAAGTCCGCGACGATCAGAAAGTATCCCGAAAACCCCATCTTCGCGATGACATCGAGCTCGAGCGCGAGGCGCGTCTCGTACGCCTGGGCCTTCTCGGCCGGGGGCGGCGGATCCGAGGACGCCAGGCGCGAGGTCATCCCCGCGCGCGCCTTCGCCTGCAAAAGCGCGTCCACGGATTCCCCTTCGGGGACCGGGAACCGGGGCAGATAGGAATCCCCGAAGCGCAGATCGAGCGTGCAGCGCCGGGCGATGGCGAGCGTGTTCTCCAGCGCGTCCGGGATATCGCTGAACAAGGCCTCCATCTCCGAGGGGCTCGCGAGGTATTGGCGGTCCGTATAGGGCCGCGCGCGCCGCGGATCGGCGAGCGTGCGGCCGTCATGGATACAGACCCGGATCTCATGGGCCTCGAAGTCCTCGGGGCGCAGGAAGCGCACGTCGTTCGTGGCCACGAGCGGCAGCCCCAGGGAGCGTGCGAGCGCCACCGCGAGCGCGTTGTACTCATCCTGCCGCGGCTTGCCGGTGCGCTGCAATTCGATATAAAAACGTCCGGGAAAGAGCGCGGCCCACGCGCGCGCGCGGCTTTCGGCCTCGGATGCGCGATTGCCGACCAGGAGCTGCCCGATGTCGCCGTCGAGGGCGCCCGAGAGCGCGATCAGGCCCTCGCACCGCCCGCTCAGCCAGGACTTGTCGAGACACGCCCGCCCGCCGACCTGGCCCTCCCCGTAGGCGCGCGTCAAGAGTTCGCTCAGGTGCCGATAGCCCACCTGGTTCTGGCACAACAGCACGATCCGGACCGGCCTTTGCGGGTCGTCGCCGCGGATATAGACATCCGCCCCGATGAGCGGCTTGATGCCGAGCGCCACCGCTTGGCGATAAAACTTCACCATCCCGAACAGATTGGCGAGGTCCGTCACCGCCACCGCCGGCATGCCGTCGCGGCTGCAGGCCGCGACGAGTTCATCCAGGCGCACGAGGCCGTCTGCGAGCGAGTATTCGGAATGCACATGGAGATGCACGAAGCCCATTCAGGCCTCCTCGCAGCGGCGGCGCGCCGCGCGCACGGGCGCGAAACTGTGTCTATGCAAGGGGCAGGCCCCGAAGCGCGAGAGCGCCGCCAGGTGTTGCGCCGTCCCGTAGCCTTTGTGCGCGGCAAAGCCGTACTCCGGGTAGCGGGCATCCCAGGACACCATCTCCGCGTCACGCGCGACCTTGGCGAGCACCGAGGCCGCCGATACCGCCGGCACCCGGACATCGGCGCGCACCAGGGCCCGCCCCGGACACGGCAAGGGCGGCAGAAAGCGCCCGTCCACGACCGCGAATTGCGGCTTGACCGCGAGGGCCATCACCGCCCGCTGCATGGCCAACCACGTGGCGCGCAACACATTCAAGGCATCGATCTCCTCGACCTCCGCGCGCCCGAGCGCCCAGGCCACCGCCGCCTCCTTGACCTGCTCGGCAACGACATCACGCCGGCGCGGCGTCATGAGCTTCGAATCGGTCAGCCCGTCGATGCGCGCGCACCGGCGCAGGATGACGGCCGCCGCCACCACCGGCCCTGCGAGCGGCCCGACGCCCACCTCATCGATCCCCGCTACGAGCCGCATGACGCCGCGCTCAAGGACGCTTCTCCCGGTGAGACGAGATCCAACACCGCCTCCGCGGCGCGCGCGTCCGCCCCCCGGCTCAACATCTCGCGGATACGGCCCATGGCCGCCACCATGCGCGCGCGCTCCTCCGGGTGCTCGATCAAACGCTCGGCTTCGCGCACCAGGGCATCGCTCGTGGCCGCGTGCTGCAAAAACTCCGGCACCGCGGCCTCGCCTAAAAGGTGATTCGGAAGCGAATAGAACGGCAGGCGCGACAGCGCCCGGATCACCCAAAAGCTTGCCGCCGCCAGGCGATAGGTCACGATCAGGGGTCGCCCGATGAGCGCGGCCTCGAGTGTCGCCGTCCCCGAGGCCGCGATCACCAAATCGGCCGCCTCCATGGCGAGCTGCGCATGTCCGTGCTGGCGCGTGATCGGCAGATCGAACGCGCGCGCGCGCGTGAGCGCGGCATCGAACAGCGCCCGGGTCTCGCGATTCACGAACGGCACCACGAACCGGCAGCGCGGATAGCGCAGCATGAGCCGCAACGCGGTCTTCACGAACAAATCGGCATGGGCCTTGAGTTCGCTCGTGCGGCTGCCCGGCAACAGGGCGATCACGAGATCGTCCGCGTCGAGCTTCAACTCCGCGCGCGCCGCCTCCCGGTCCGCGGGCCGGATGCGGTCGGCCAACGGATGACCCACGTAGCGCACATCGATGCGCCCTCGATAATAGGGTGGCTCGAAGGGGAAGAGCGCCAGCAGCCGGTCGGCGCTCGCCGCGACCGTGCGCACGCGATAGCGCCGCCACGCCCAGACGGTCGGGCTCACGTAGTGCACGACCGGGATCCCGTCCTTCTTGAGGGCGCGCTCGAGCGCCAAGGTGAAATCGGGGGCGTCGATGCCGATCACGCAATCGGGGCGCGAGCGGCGAAAATAGCGCACGAGCTCGGAGCGCATGCGCACAAGACCCGGCAGTCGGCCGACGACCTCGGCGATTCCGACCACCGCCAGCGATTCGATCGGGTAGCGGCTCATGCCCCCTTGCGCGATCATGAGCGGCCCGCAAATCCCCTCGAACGTACACTCCACCCGCTCCTTCAAGGCCGCCATCAGTCCGGCCCCCAAGGCATCCCCCGAGGTCTCGCCCGCGACGATGCCGAACCGAAGCGCCATCAGCGAATGATACCCCGGCCCTCGGCGCGCAAAAACCGCGCAAGCAGGCCGACCTCCGGATGTTCGTGGGCTAAGCCCTCGATCTCCACGATGGCCTCTTCCAGACGCAGCCCGGACTTGTAGAGGAGCTTGTAGGCACGCTTCAAGGCCCCGATCCCGGCACTCGAAAACCCCCGCCGCTTGAGGCCCGTCACGTTGATGCCGTAGGGTTTCGCGGTATTGCCGGCCGCGACCACGTAGGGCGGCACGTCCTGAAAGGTGACGGTCCCGATGCCGGTCATGCAATGCTCGCCGACGCGGCAAAATTGGTGAATCCCCGTAAAGCCCCCGAGCACCGCGTAGTTCTCGACGCGCACATGCCCCGCGAGGCTTGCGCAGTTCGCGAACACCGTGTGATGGGCGATCTGGCAGTCGTGCGCGATGTGCACGTAGGCCATGAAAAAATTGTCATCGCCGATGCGCGTCGCGCCCCCGCCGCCCGCGGTCCCGCGGCTGACGGTACAATATTCCCGGAAGACATTGCGATCCCCGATTTCGAGGACCGCTCGTTCCCCGGCATACTTGAGATCCTGCGCGATTTCCCCGAGGGACGCGAACTGATAGATGCGATTCTGGCGGCCGATGCGGGTCGGCCCGTTGATCACCACGTGCGGCCCGACCCAGGTCCCGTCCCCGATTTCGACCTCGGGACCGATGACCGTGAACGGTCCGATATCGACGTCCCGGCCGATATCGGCACTCGCATCCACGAGCGCCTGCGGATGAATCATGCCGTCTCCTTGTACGTGCACATGAGTTCCGCGCTGGAGCACAGGGCGCCGTCCACCGTCGCCGTCGCCTCGAAACGCCAGATGCTCTGCATCTTGCGGATCAGCCGCACGCTCAAACGCAGCTGATCCCCCGGACCCACCGGGCGCTTGAAACGCGCCTTGTCGATGCCGGCGAACAAATAGACCCCACCGTCGCCCGGGAGCTTGCCGAGCGTCTTGAACGACAGGATCGCGCACGCCTGGGCCATGGCCTCGACGACCAGGACGCCCGGCATGACCGGATAATGGGGGAAATGTCCCTGGAAAAACGGCTCGTTGATGGTGACGTTCTTGATCGCCACCAGAGATTCGTTGGGGACATACTCGATCACCCGGTCCACAAGGAGGAACGGGTACCGATGCGGGAGGTGTTTCATGACCTCGTGAATCTCAAGCGTGTTCAATGGTTTCTCCCTGACAGGATTTGCTTTATTGTCTGCTCTACCCGGTGCAGCCGCCGGGCCAATTCATCGAGGTGTCGAAAGCGGCCGAGATTGCGCGCCCAGGCCTCGGCGGGTGCCGCGGGCAGGCTCGACGAGAAGCGGCCCGGCCCCTCCACGGATCCCTTCAAAAACGACATGGCCGTCACTTCCACGTCGTCTCCGACGGTGATGTGCCCCATGATACCGGTACCGCCCGCGATCAGACAGCGCTTGCCGATGACGGCGCTGCCCGCCACACCGACACAGCCCGCCATCGCCGTCCCCTCGCCGATCTTCACGTTATGACCGATCTGAATGAGATTATCGAGCTTGACCCCGTCGCCCACGACGGTGTCACCGAGTGCGCCGCGGTCGATCGTGGTGTTGGCGCCCACGTCCACGTCGTCGCCCAGCACCACGCGCCCCAACTGCGGCACCTTCAGCCAGCGACCGTCGCGCTCGCGCACGTAGCCGAAACCCTCGCCGCCGATCACGGCCCCCGGGGAAATCACGCAGCGCCGCCCCACCTGACAATCGTGCATGACGACCGCGCGCGCCTCGAGCCGGCTGTCCTCGCCGATCACCGCGCGCGCACCGACCACCGCCCCCGGGCCGATCACCACCCCTTCCCCGATGATCGCCTCCGCCTCCACGACCGCCTGCGCGAGAACGGCGGCACTCGCGGCGACCGTGGCGCTTGCATCGATGACCGCGCTGGGGTGGCGCGTGGGGGGGACGCGTTCCGGGGGATGCAGGACATGGGCGATGCGCGCAAAGGCCATGCGCGGGTCCGGGCAGACCAAGGCATTGCCGGGAAACGCGTCCGCGTCCTCGGGCGTCAAGACCAGGGCGCCGGCCTGGCTCGCCCCGATCTGGGCGCGATAGCGGGGTGAGGCGCAATAGGCGATGTGACGCGCGCCGGCGCGCGTCAGCGGGGCGACCGCGTCGACCTCGACCTCCCCGTCGCCGCGCACCACCGCCTGCGCCACGTCCGCCAAATCCCTCAACCTGTACGCCATATCCGTTCGGGTCGCGCCCGCCTCCTAGACTCCCAGCCTAGCCATCGGCGCTCATTCTGGCTAGTACATGAACAACGTCCCGAGCGTAAATTGCACGGCGCGAGTCTGGCTCTCGGGCCCCGGATTCAAGGGGCGCGCGATACTGATACTCAAGGGCGCGATCGGCGAGAACCAATCGAAGGCGATACCGACGGATGTCCGGATCTTCGTGAACGCCACCGGCTGTCCGGGGCCGTATACCTGACCGGCATCGAAAAAGGCCGACAGGCGCATGGAGCGATTGTTCCGCGAGGTCCCCGGCACCGGGAAGAAGAACTCGGCGCTGCCCAACACGCGCTTGTCGCCGCCGATCGGGTCATAAGGCGGAAGGATGTCGCGCGGGCCGAGTGACTCGTTCTGGTAGCCGCGCACCGAGTTCGCGCCGCCTGCGTAAAAGTTCTTGAAAAACGGGAGGTTGTGCGTGCTCCCGTAGCCGTGCCCGTAACTCCACTGGGTACTGAGCTTGAGGCTGTACTGGCGCCCGAAGGGGAAAAACACGCTCGCGAGATAGGACAGCCGGTAATACTCGAGGCTCCCGCCCGGCAAGCCGATCTCGGCCGTCGCCTGCTGATAGGTGCCGCTCGTCGGGAAGATGGCGTTATTCAGGGTATTGCGCGACCAGCCCAACGTCGCCTTCAGGATGTCGTTGGTCGATCCGTGGCGGGCCACGAATTGCTGGGCCACATAGGCGCTGCTCGAATTGGTCGTCAGGTGGACCCGCTCGGCCGCGAGCCCGACGTTGATCTGGCGATTGACCCCGATCGGAATCCCGTAAAAGACCCCCGCGCCCACGGTGCTTTCGTTGTAGGCCGCGGTGAAGGCCGCGGCGGCATTGAACGAACTGTCGAACACGTTGAACCCGCGGCTGATGCCGGAACTCGTGTAGTAGGGGTTCACGTAGGTGAGGTTGATGTCCTTGTAGGCGACCGACGTGTCCGCCGTGACCGACACCTCCTTCCCCGTCCCGAGCACGTCCTGATAGGTCACCGAGCCGTTGATGAAAAGCCCGTACAGATCGGAGTAGCCAAGACCCGCCACGATGCTGCCCGTCGGCCGCTCCTTCACGTGCACGTCGACGTCGACCTCGTTGGGGTGGCCGGGCACCGGCGGGGTCGTGACCCGCACGTTGTCGAAAAAGCCCAGGCGCCGCAGGAGCGTCACCGACTGCTTGACGCGCCGAGCGGAAAACCACGCCCCTTCGTACTGGCGCATGGTGCGCCGCAGGACCGCCTCCTGGGTCACGGTATTCCCGAAGAACCGAATGCGCCGGACATAGACGCGTTGCCCGGGTTCGATGACGAAGGTGAGCGCGATGGTGTGGGTCGCACGGTCGACGTGCGGCAACACCCGCACGTTCGCGAACGCGTAGCCGTGATTCCCAAGCGTGCTCGTGATGCGCCGGGTGCCGGCGGTGATCCGTTCGCGCGAGAACACCGCGCCCGGCTTCAGGCGCATGAGCTTTTGCAGCCGGGCGTTGCTCAGAACCGTGTGGCCCGCGAAGCGGTAGCCCGAAATCCGGTAAACGTGCCCCTCGTGCACGTTCTCCGTCACGTAGATCCAATCCTTGCTCGGGGTGATGGACACGACGGTCGAGATCAGACGGAAGCGCAGAAAGCCCCGGTTCAGATAGAAGTTGCGCAAGTTCTCGAGCGAGGCCATGAGCTTCTCACGCGAATACCGGTCGTTGTCCGTGAAAAAGCTGAGCAGATTCGGCGGGCCGATCTTGAACTGGTCGAGCAGGCGCCCTTCTTTGAATTGGTGGTTGCCGACGACCGTGATCTGCTTGATGCGCGCGATCTTGCCCTCGGATACGGCGATATGAACGGCGACGCGGTCGCGCGGCAAAGGCTTCACCTTCGTGACGACGCGCACGGCGTAATACCCGCGGTTGAAATACTGGCGCCTGAGCGCCTGCTTGGTCTCGTGCAAAAGCGCGTTGTTGAAGACCCGCCCTTTCGCGAACCCCATGCGCGCCAAGGACTGCAGGAGCTTATGGGCCTTGATGACGTGGGTGCCCGTGATCCGGATGCTGGCGATGGCGGGCCTCTCGCGCACCGCGACGATCAGGGTGCGCCCCTCCTGCATGAGCTTGACGTCGCGGAAGAACCCGGTGCGAAACAAGGCATGGATGGCGCGCCCCGCCCGTTCCGGCGTCAGCCGTTCGCCGACCCGCAGCGGCAGATACGTCATCACGGTGGAGCGTGAGATGCGCTTGAGTCCGGTCACCGTAATGCGCCCGATCACAAACGGTGCGGCGTGCGCCGCCGCGATCAGCGCGCTCCACAAAACGAGCGCCGTCCACCATCGTCTCATTACCGGAATGCCCGCCCTTATCTCAGAATGCGTGTGATGTCGTTATAGAAGGCGAGCATCATAAGACCCAGCAATAACGTCACCCCGACTCGTTGCCCCCATCCGACCACCTGCTCGGACACAGGACCCCCCTTAAACCATTCGATCACGTAGAAAAGGATATGCCCACCATCCAGAACCGGTATCGGCATCAGATTCAGAACTCCGAGACTGATGCTGACGACCCCGAGAAACATCAGGAAACTCGCAAACCCGATCTGTACCGAGTATCCCGCGTATTGCGCGATGGTGATGGGTCCGCTGATGCCCTTCGGCGAGATCTGCAAAAGCAGCATCTTGCCGAGCATTTCCACGGTCAGGCGGCTCATGAGCCACGTGTCCCGCAGTGCCGCGGCAAACGCCTTCACGGGACCCAGACGCACATCCACACGCAGCGCCTTGGGGATGCCCGGGACCTTGACGCCGGCCCCGATCTGACCGATCCGCTGCCCGCCCACCTTAACGACTTTCGGCGTGATGATCAATTGTCGCGTTTGCCCGTGACGGCGTACGCGGAAGCGCAGCGCCGTCAGCGGATGCGCGCGGATGATGCGCGCGACCTGATTCCAGCCGCTGACCGCGCGACCGTCGATCGCGGTGATGACATCCCCCACCCGCAATCCGCCGCGCGCGGCCGGGGTATGGGCGATGACTTCCGCGATGCGCGGCACGAGCTTCGGCTGCCACCCGTAAAACCCGAGCACTTCACTCAAGCGGCCCTTGCTCAACGACTGCGCGCGCACGTGGGCGAGACTGAGCGCGAGCGTGCGCACGTGCGCGTGCGGCGTGCGCACTATCAAGCGCACGCGCGCGTGGCTCAGGGCCTCCTGAAACAGAAAGAGGCGGTCCTGTTGCAGGCTCTGGATGCGATGTCCGTCGATCCGCAGGATCTCATCGCCCGCGCGCAGACCGGCGACGGCCGCCGGGGAATGCGGGACGACGCGGCCGATGACCGGCTTCAGGCCCGGCACCCCGGCCATGAACACCACCCAATACGCGAGGATCGCGAACAAAAAATTGAAGCCCGGGCCGGCCAGAACGATGGCCGTGCGCTTGGCGAGGCTCTGCCGATTGAAGGCCCGGTGGCGCTCCTGCGGCGCGACCTCCCCCTCGTTCTCGTCGAGCATCTTCACGTAACCGCCCAAGGGGATCGCTGCCAGCACGTACTCGGTCTGATCGCGCCCGGCGCGCCGCAAGACCAGCGGGCGGCCAAACCCGACGGAAAACCGCAAGACCTTGACCCCGGACAGCTTGGCCACGAGGTAATGACCGAATTCATGCACCACGACCAGAATCCCGATCGCCAGCACGAAGCCGAGGAGGCTGTAGGCGATTTGCGTCAGC
Organism: Acidiferrobacteraceae bacterium; assembly: GCA_027343725.1. Classification (GTDB taxonomy): domain Bacteria; phylum Pseudomonadota; class Gammaproteobacteria; order Acidiferrobacterales; family Acidiferrobacteraceae; genus Acidiferrobacter. Next base: position 11,266 of record DAHWKH010000034.1, on the reverse strand, counting down.
ATGCCTTCACCCCCCTCTTCGGCGATGCATCGATGCGCTCGCGCGCGAGCGCGCGCGCCCGCTCGTCCTCGGCGAGGATGGCCTCGAGGCTCGCGGCCGGCACGGCCGGCTGCGCCGACAGCACGGCCTCGATCACCGCCGGAATGGCCGCGAACGAGAGTTCCCCTTGCAAAAACGCCTCCACCGCCACCTCGTTTGCGGCATTCAGGACCGCCGGCGCGCTCCCCCCGACCTCGGCCGCCTCGCGCGCGAGCCGCAGGGCGGGAAACCGGACCTCGTCCGGGGGCGCGAACTCCAGACGCCCGATCGTGGCGAGATCGAGCCGCGTGACGCCGGCCGCGATGCGCTCGGGGAAACCGAGGGCATGCGCGATCGGGGTGCGCATATCGGGGTTACCGAGCTGCGCCAGGACCGAACCATCGACGTATTCCACCAGGGAGTGGATGACGCTTTGCGGATGGATCACCACCTCCACGTCGGCCGGTTTGACGCCGAACAGGCGGCAGGCCTCGATCAGTTCCAACCCTTTGTTCATGAGGGTCGCCGAATCGACCGAGATCTTGCGCCCCATGACCCAGCGCGGGTGGGCGCAGGCCTCATCCGGCGTCACGTGCGCGAAATGGCTCGCGGGCGTATCGCGGAACGGCCCGCCGGAACAGGTCAGGAGGATGCGGCGTACGCCGGCCTCGGACGGCACGCGCCCCGGGGGGAGGCACTGGAAGATCGCGTTGTGCTCGCTGTCGAGCGGCAAAAGCTCGGCGCCGCTCGCCGCCGCTTCCGCCAGCAACAGATGCCCCGACATCACGAGCGGCTCCTTGTTCGCGAACAGCACGCGCTTACCGGCCCGGACCGCGGCCCAGGCCGAGTCCAGGCCCGCGGCCCCGACGATACCGCACACAACCGTCGCCACGCGCGCATCGGCGGCTGCCGTCGAAAGCGCCTCCGGGCCCGCCAACACCTCGGTCTCGCAGCCCGCGCGGCGCAAGGCCTCGGCAAGCGCCTCGGCGGCGTGCGCCTCGGGCACCACGGCAAGCGGCGGACGAAACGTGAGGCACTGCTCCTGAAGGCGATCGATCTGCCGGTGGGCCGTGAGCGCGATGACCCGGAAACGCTCGGGGTGCATCGCCAACACCTTCAGGGTGTTCACGCCGATCGAGCCCGTCGCGCCGAGAACGGCAACCCCCTCGGGGCCTTGTCCGCGTTTCCTCATCCGACCCCCATCCAGCGTACGCCCAGAACAAAAACCGGCACCGCGGCCGTCAGGGCATCGATCCGGTCGAGAACGCCTCCGTGGCCCGGGAACACCCATCCGGAATCCTTGACGCCGGCGAGCCTCTTGGCCTTGCTTTCCAGGAGATCGCCCACCACCGAGAAGGCCGCGGTCACGACCCCGAAGGCGAGCCCCACCGGCGCCCACACGCCAAGCCCCAAGGCGCCCAGGGCCCCGACCGCGCCCGCGGCCGCCAGGCCGCCGAGCGCGCCCTCGACGCTCTTGCCGGGACTGACGAGCGGCGCGAGCTTATGGCGCCCGAAACCCCGCCCGACGAAATACGCCACCGTGTCGGCGGACCACACCATGACAAACACCCCGACCAATAACCAGGGGTCTCCGGGGGTTTCCGCCTTCAGGGCCACGAGCCCACGCCAGGCGGGCACCAGCACCAACGCTCCTCCGACCATCTGCGCCCAGGCGTGCCGCCACACGAGCCCGCGCCGGTCTGGGAAGATAAAGACCTCAATCATCGCCCACAGCCACCAGGCGAGCGCCGCCCCGAGGATCGCCGTCAGGGGCACAGACAAGCTGATGCCGGCCAGGCAAGCGAGCAGGATGACCGCCCCGAGGGCCCGCCTTTGGGTCAGACCCGCCAAGCGCGACCATTCGAAGGCCGCCACCAGCATGAACGCCCCGAGGACACCCGCCAAACCCGCCGTACCCAACAGGAACACACTCGCGATCAGCGACGAGCCCAGGAACAGGCCCGTCCAGAGCCGTGTTTTAAGCACGTCGCGGGGCCTCGATCTGCTCTCCCGTCCGTCCGAAGCGCCGCTGGCGGGTGGCGAACGACTGCAGCGCCAAATCGAATTGCCGGCGGTCGAAATCCGGCCACAACACCGGCGTGAAATACAATTCGGTATAAGCCAGCTGCCACAGGAGAAAGTTGCTGATGCGCTGCTCACCGCCGGTGCGGATAAAGAAGTCCGGTTCCGGCACATCCGGCAGGCTCAGCCGTGCGCTCAGCTGTTCGGGCGTGATCTCGGAGGCCTTGAGCCGCCCGGCCTCGACCTCGCGCGCAAGCTCACGGCACGCGCGCGTGATATCCCAGCGCCCCCCGTAATTGGCCGCGATCGTGAGCCGCAGGCGGGTATTGGCACGCGTCCGCTCCTCGGCCGCGCGCACCCGTTCCGCGATGTCGGCGCCGAACGCCGCGACATCGCCGATGACGCCGAAGCGGATGCCATGCGCGTCGAGTTTTTCGATCTCGCGCTCGAGCGCCAGGAGGAACAGCTGCCGCAAAAGCCGTACCTCGAGCTTCGGGCGGCGCCAGTTCTCGCTGCTGAAGGCGAATAGCGTGAGGGCCGCGATCCCCTTCTCGCCGCAGGCCGCCACGAGCTCGCGCACCATCTCGACGCCCTTGCGATGCCCCTGGATACGGGCCTGCCCGCGGCTCTTGGCCCACCGGCCGTTCCCGTCCATGATGACCGCCACGTGCTGCGGCAGCGTGCTGCTCGCGGGTACAACCTGGTCAATCGTGTTCATGGCGCCAGTATAGGCCGACCTCCGGCATGGGTGTTAGACCTCGAGGATGTCGTGTTCTTTCGCTCCGACCAGCCTGTCGATTTCGGCGATGAACTGATCGGTGATTTTCTGCACCGCCTCCATCAGCCGCTTTTCCTCGTCCTCGGAGAGGAGCTTCTTTTTGACCTGCTCCTTCAGGTGGGTGTTGCTGTCGCGGCGAATGTTCCGGATCGCGATCTTGGCGTTCTCGCCCTCGCTGCGCGCCACCTTGCCGAGCTCGCGCCGCCGCTCCTCGGTCAAAGGCGGCATGGGGATGCGGATGGTCGTCCCGGTCGTGACCGGGTTGAACCCGAGCCCCGACTCCAGGATCGCCCGCTCGATCGGTCCCACGAGTGACTTTTCCCAGGGCGTGACGGTGAGATTGCGCGCATCGCTCACGGTCACGCTCGCGACCTGCGCAAGCGGCGTGCGCGTCCCGTAATAGTCCACGGCAATGTGATCGAGGAGCCCGGTGTGGGCGCGCCCCGTGCGGATCCGGGCCAATTCCGATTTCAGGGCCTCGATGGACTTCGCCATGCGGGCCTGGACGTCCTTCTTGATATCCTCGGTCATGCCGCTCCTTCCTCCACCAGCGTCCCCTCGTCCTCTCCGGCCAGAATGCGCGCCAATCCCCCGGGGACCGACATGTCGAACACGCGCAACGGCACGCGGAACTCGCGCAGCAAGGCGATCGCCGTGGCATCCATCACCCCCAACCGCAACCGCAGGACGTCATCATAACGCAAGCGCGCGTACCGCACCGCTTGCGCATCCCGCTTGGGGTCCGCCGAGTACACCCCGTCGACCTTCGTGGCCTTCAGCATGATGTCCGCGCGGATCTCGAGCGCGCGCAGGCTGGCGGCGGTGTCGGTGGTGAAAAACGGGTTCCCGGTCCCGCCCCCGAATACCACCGCCTCGCCGCGGTCCAGGTACGCCAACGCTTGTGCCCGGTCGAATGCCGGGACCGCGGTCCCGATCGGCAGGGCCGATTGCACATGCGCCTTGAGACCTTGGGCGGTGAGCGCCTCCGCCACCGCCAGGGCGTTCATGACGGTCGCCAACATCCCCAGGAGATCGGCCTGGGCGCGATCCATGCCGCGCGCCGAACTCGAGATCCCGCGAAAGATGTTCCCGCCGCCGATCACGATCCCGAGGCCGACACCCTCGGCCGCCGAGGCGATCTCGCGCGCGGTCGTCGCCAGGACCTCGGGATCGATCCCGTAACCCGCGGTCCCCATCAGGGCCTCGCCGCTCAGTTTGAGAAGCACACGGCGATACACGGACACGGATCAGCTCCCCCGGACCTGAGACATCACTTCGGATGCGAAGTTGCTCTGTTCGCGCTCGATGCCCTCCCCGACCTCCAGGCGATAGAAGGCCTGGACTTCGGCGCCGGCGCGTTTCAGGTGCGCCGCCACCGTCGTCTCCGGGTCCTTCACGAACGCCTGACCCAGGAGCGTGATCTCGTCGAGATACTTGCGGACCTTGCCCATGACCATCTTCTCGATGATCTCCGGCGGCTTGCCCGACCCCTCGGCCTGCGCCAGATAAATCGCCTTTTCGCGCTCGATGACGTCGGCGCCGACGTCCTCCGCGCGCACGTGGGTCGGCCGACTGGCGGCGATATGCATGGCGAGATCGCGCGCCAGCTGGTCATCGCCGCCCATCACCGTCACGAGCACCCCGATCCGCCGCCCGTGCACGTAGTGCCCAAGGCGCGCGCCCGCGGGCGCCGCCAAGCGCACGAAACGGCGCACGGACATGTTTTCCCCGAACTGCGCGCCGAGCGCCACACGCGCCTCGGCGACCGTCCCCCCGCCCGGATAAGGCAGCGCCAGCAGCGCGTCGCGATCCGCCGGGTCGTGCGTTGCGACGAGCGTCGCGAGCGCCTGGGCGAACGCCCCGAACCGTTCGTCTTTCGCCACAAAATCGGTCTCGCTATTGACCTCGACGAGCGCGCCGACCCCGGAGGCCGCCTCGACGTGCGCGGCGATCGCCCCTTCCGCGGCCACCCGATGGGCCTTCTTTTCGACCTTCGCGCCGGCCTTGGAGCGCAAAAGATCGATGGCCGTCTCGATATTTCCCCCGGTCTCGACCAAGGCCGCCTTGCATTCCATCATCCCGAGACCGGTCCGCTCGCGCAATTCTTTCACTTGTGCCGCTGATATCGTCATCTGTCCGTCATCCTCGCCTCGAACAAAGGGGGGCGAAGCCCCCCTTGTTGGTCAAAACCCACACCCGTTGCCCGGCAACACGCTATCGGCCGCGGCCCCCGCGCGCCGGCTTGGCGCCGGCCTTCGGCCGCGCCTTGCGCGCCTCCTCGGGGGGTGCCGCCTCGCCGTCCGTGTCGGCCTCCACGCCCAAGGTCTCGAGCCCGGCCCGCTTGCGCGCCACGACGCGCGGCTTGGGCTCTTCTTTGACCTCGACAAACTCCTCGTCGCCGGACGCGACCGTGAGGGTCGACGAACGGCCTTCCAGGATCGCGTCCGCCATGGTGCGGGCATACAAGCGGATCGCGCGGCTCGCGTCGTCGTTGCCGGGAATGACGTAATCCACGCCGTCGGTCTTACAATTCGAGTCGACCACGCCCACCACCGGGATCTTGAGCTTGTTCGCCTCGCTCACCGCGATGTACTCGTGTCCCACGTCGACCACGAACAGCGCGTCGGGCAGGCTCGGCATGTCCTTGATCCCGCTCAGGCTGCGGTCGAGCTTGGCGCGCTCGCGCTCGAGCGTGAGGACTTCCTTTTTCGAAAGCTTTTCCGCGCCCCCGCCCTCGGCGAGCATCGCCTCCAGGCGCTTCAGGCGCTCGATCGAGCGCCGGACCGTCTTGTAATTGGTCAGCATGCCGCCCAACCAGCGGTGATCCACGTAGGGACACCCGGCCCGAATGGCCTCCTCCCTCAGGATGTCCGCCGCCTGGCGCTTGGTCCCGACGAACATCACGATGCCCTTGTTGGCCGCGAGCTTCTGCAAAAAGGCGGCCGCCGCGTTCAGCATCGGCAGGGATTTCTCGAGATTGATGATATGGATATTGTTGCGCTCGCCGAAAATATACGGGCGCATCTTGGGGTGCCAGAAGCGCGTCTGGTGTCCGAAATGGGCACCGGCCTCGAGCATCTCCCGCATGGTGACGTTGGCCATGAAAACTCTCCGTTGGGTTAGTCCACCGCGGGCCCCGGACGCCGACCCGGAGACGCGCTCCGGGCACCCGGACGCCGTGTCGGCCCGCGTGCGATGATTCCCCGTTCAGGGGGGCGGGTGATACCCTGCCATGCGCATGCTACCACGGGTGCGCGCACGCGAACAGCCGCGCAAGGGCGCAAGCGCGCCACGGTTGAATCGCGCGCCCCGAGCGCCGACAATAAGGGGCGCACCGCCTGGCCCAACCCACTCAGGACGCCCATGCCCATCACCATCAAAACCCCCGAGGAAATCGCCAAAATGCGGGTCGCCGGACGGCTTGCGGCCGAGGTCCTGGAGATGATCGGCCCGCACGTCGTGCCCGGGGTCACGACCGGCGAGCTCGATCGCCTCTGCCACGATTTCATCGTCCACACCCAAAAGGCGATCCCGGCCCCCCTCAACTACCACGGCTTCCCGCGCTCGATCTGCACCTCGGTCAACCATCAGGTCTGCCACGGCATCCCCGGGGACCGGGTCCTCAAAAAGGGCGATATCATCAACATCGACGTGACCGTCATCAAGGACGGCTACCACGGCGACACCAGCCAGATGTTCTTCGTCGACACGCCCTCGGTGGCGGCGCGCCGGCTTTCGGAGGTGACCTACGAGTGCATGGTGCGCGGCATCCGCCTCGTGGCCCCCGGCGTGCACCTCGGGGATATCGGCCATGTGATCCAGACCCACGCGGAGCAACAGCACTACTCGGTGGTGCGCGAATACTGCGGGCACGGGATCGGGACGCGATTCCACGAGGACCCGCAGGTCCTGCACTACGGGCGCCCGGGGACCGGCATCGCGCTCGAGCCCGGCATGACCTTCACCATCGAGCCGATGATCAATCAGCGCAGCGCGGCCGTCAAACTGCTCCCCGACAATTGGACGGTGGTGACCCGCGACCACGGGCTCTCGGCGCAGTGGGAACACACGATCCTCGTCACCGACAACGGCTACGAGGTCCTCACCCTCCGTTCCCATGAGTCGATCTGAATGGCGGCACGCTCCGGGCCGCCGCTGGCGGACGACCGCCCGGCCCGCGTCGACGCCTTCCGCGCGCGCTTGCGTGCCGGCCAGGAGGCCTTGCACACACTCCATCTCGCGGAACTCCCCAAGCGCCGCCGCGGGCTCGGCATCGAGGGACTGAGGCGCCACACCGCCCTCATCGACGACGTCCTGATCCGCGCCTTCCGCGCCCACGAACGGCTCCTCCCGGCGCGTCTGTCCGTCGCTCTGGTGGCGGTCGGCGGCTACGGCCGCGGCGAGCTCCACCCGGCGTCCGACATCGACATCCTCTTGCTGCTCGATACGCCGCGCTACGACGCGACCCGACCCTTCGCCGAGGCGTTTCTGCAGTTTTTGTGGGACATCGGGCTCACCGTCGGACACAGCGTCCGTTCCCTGCGCGACTGCCTGCAGGCGGCGCGCGATGACCTCACGATCATGACCACGCTCATGGAGGCGCGCCTGCTCATCGGCAACGAGACCCTGCTCGCCGATCTCGCGCATCGCCTGGCCGCGCCGCGGTTGTGGCCGAGCCCCCGCTACTACGAGGCCAAGATCGGCGAGCAACGGGCCCGTTACGCGCGCTACCACGACACCGGCTACAACCTCGAACCGAACGTCAAGGAAGGCCCGGGTGGCCTGCGCGACATCCACATGGTCGGCTGGATCCATCGCCGCCATTTCGGGACCGCCGAACTCCATGATCTCGTCCACATCGGCTTTTTGAACGAACACGAGTACCGCTCGCTCATCGACGGCCGCAATTTTCTCTGGCAGGTGCGAAGCGGCCTGCACCTCCTGGCGCGCCGGCGCGAGGATCGGCTGCTCTTCGATCATCAGCACGTCCTGGCGCGCCAAATGGGCTACGTCGACCGCCCGGGACGGCTCGCGGTCGAGCCGTTCATGAAGCGCTATTACCGGACCGTGAAACAGCTGCAGCTCCTGAACGAAATCCTCCTGCAGCACTTCGCCGAGACCCTGCTCGCGCCCAGGCGCGCGCGCGTCGTGCCGCTCGGTGCGGACTTCCAGGCCCGGGGCGACTATCTCGAGGTGCGCGACGCGGGCGTGTTCCGGCGCGACCCGAAGACCCTCCTCACCCCGTTCCGCCTGCTCCAGGAACATCCGGAACTCAAGGGCCTGCGCGCCTCCACCACGCGCCTGATCCGCGCCCATCTGTTCCTGATCGACCACGCCTTCCGCCAGGACCCGGAGGTGAAGGCGGCCTTCCTCGGGCTTCTGCGCGCACGCGCCGGTGTCACTCACGCGCTCAGGCGCATGAACGCCTACGGGCTTCTCGGCGCCTACATCCCGGCGTTCGGCAAGATCGTCGGCCAAATGCAGCACGACTTGTTCCACGTCTACACCGTCGACGAACACAGTCTGTTCGTCTTACGCAACGTCCGCCGGCTGATGCAGCCGGAGTTCGAGAGCGAACTGCCGTTCGTGAGCGGCATCGCGCGCGCCATCCGCAAACCCGAGCGCCTCTACATCGCGGCCCTCTTTCACGACATCGCCAAGGGGCGCGGCGGTGATCATTCCAAACTGGGGGCCCTCGAGGCGCGCGCCTTCTGCGAACGCCACGGCTTGAGCGAATACGACAGCCAGTTCGTCGTCTGGCTCGTCCGCCACCACCTGCGGATGTCATGGACGGCCCAACATGCCGACATCTCCGACCCCGAAGTCGTGGGGGAATTCGCGCGCTTTGTCGGCGATCGCGAACACCTCGACACGCTTTATCTTTTGACGGTCGCCGACATCCGGGGGACGAGCCCCGCGGTCTGGAACGCGTGGAAAGGGCGCCTTCTGCGGCAACTCTACGACGACACGACCCGGGTCCTGCGGCGGGGGATCGGCGAGGCACTCGATCGCGACGCGCACATCGCCGACTTACGCCGCGATGTGCTCGAACTCATCGAAGGCCGGCTCCCGGAGGCCGCGCTGAACGAGCACTGGCAACGCCTGGACAGCGATTATTTTTTGCGCCACGACGCCGAGTCGCTTGCGTGGCATGCGCTCGCGATCGCGGGTGTCGCGCCGGCCGACCTGCCGCTGGTCACGGCGCGCGTGCGCCCGGACAAGGCGGCGGTCGAATTCCTGATCTTCAGTCGCGTGACGGACGATCTGTTCGCGATCCTGACGGGCGCCTTCGACCGCCTGAACCTCTCGATCGTCGATGCCCGCATCCACCCGGCCGGAGAGTGTGTCCTTGAATGCTTCACGGCGCTGACCCCCGACGGGAGAGCGCCTGCCCCGGACAGCGTCGCCCTGCTCACGGATACGGTGCGCCGCGCGCTCGCCGAGGGCTTTCGCGAGACCCCCGTGCGGCCCCTGCCGCGGGCCCTCAAGCATTTTCCGATCACGACCGAGATCCACTTCTCCTCTACCGCCAACGGGCAGTTGACGCTCATGGAGGTGGTCGCCCAGGACCGCCCCGGCCTCCTCCACCGCATCGCGCTCGCGCTGCGCGACGGGCGGGTGCGCCTCGTCACCGCCAAAATCGCGACCTTCGGCGAGCGCGCCGAGGATATTTTCTTCCTGACGGACACAAACGGGCACCCGTTCACGCACGACGCGCCCCAGCGGCTGGCGGCCCTCGCGCGCGCGATGCACGCGCGCATCGACGGCTAGGCCGTCCTTTACGCCTGTGCCAGGCGGCTGTGCCTGCGCCCGTACAGGCCGTAGACGAACAGCCCGATGATGAGCCAGATCACGAACCGAAGCCACGTCAGAAGCGGCAGGCTCAGCATGAGATACATGCAAAACGCCATGCCCAGGAGCGGGACGACCGGGCTTGCCGGCACCCGGAACGGGCGCGCCAATTCGGGGCGGGTGTAACGCATGACCAACACGCCCGCGCAGACGATCGTGAATGCCGACAGGGTCCCGATATTGACGAGTTCCGCGACGTACGCGATGGGCGTGAGACCGGCGATCAGCGCCATGAAGACGCCGCAGATCAAAATCACGCGCACCGGTGTCTTCGTGCGCGGGTGGACGCGCGCGAACGCCGCCGGCAGGAGGCCGTCGCGTGCCATGGACAGGAAGATTCGCGTCAGACCGTAAAACAAGACCAGCATGACGCTCGTGAGTCCCACGATCGCGCCCACCCCGATCAGGAGCGCGACCAGGGGATGACCGAGCACCAGCATCGAGCGCGCCACCGGCGAGGCCGTGTCGAGCGTGAAATACGGCACGATGCTCGTGAGCAATCCCGATACGACGATATAGATGATGGTGCACACAACCAGGGAGACGATGATGCCGATCGGAAGCGCGTATTGAGGGTCCTGGGTCTCTTCGGCGGCGGTCGAGACGGCATCGAATCCGATATAGGCGAAAAAGATAAGGGCCGCGCCGCGCATGATGCCGGGCCAGCCGAACGGCATGAACGGGTGCCAATACCCGGGCCGGACATGGAACGCGGCGACGCCCACGAAAATGGCGATGACCGCGAGCTTCACGAGCACCATGAGGCCGTTGATCGCGGCGCTTTGACGCACCCCGGAGGCCAGTACGAGGCTCAGCATCAGAATGATGAGCGCGGCCGGCAGATTCACGAAGCCGCCGCTACCGGCCTTGGCGGCGATCGCCGCCGGCACGGGGTGATGAATGGCCTTCAGGGCCCACGCGGCGATGGCGTCGATGTTCACGCGCGTCAGGGCCGCGGGGAGATGGATCCCGACCGAGGCGAGCGCGTCGCGCACATAGCCGGACCAGCCGATCGCGACCGCCGCGGTCGCGACCCCGTATTCGAGAATGAGGTCCCAGCCGACGATCCAGGCGATGATCTCGCCAAGCCCCGCGTAGGCATAGCCGTAGGCGCTCCCGCAGCCGCCGACCGCGGCCGCGAGCTCTGCATAGGAGAGCGCCGTGAACGCGCAGGCGAGCCCGGAGATGACGAAGGACACCACGATCGCGGGTCCCGCGTCCTTGGCCGCCGCCACCCCGGTCAACACGAAGATGCCGGCCCCGATGATGCCGCCGATCCCGAGAAACACAAGATCGGTCGCGGTCAGACAGCGACGCAGTTCCGTGCCTTCGCGTTCCTCGCCGACGGCCTTGGTCCGAAACCATGTTCTGAGCACTGAACCCTCCCCCCTTCGTTCCGATCGCTGCCGCGACGATGATTATGGTGTGCTGGGAATGCGCAGCGAGGTTCCCGCCTCAAGGACTCCGTGCAAGCCGTTGGCAGCGCGCAAGGCCGCCAACGGAACGTGAAAGCGCGCCGCGATCCCGGAGAGCGTGTCGCCAGCGCGCACGACATAGAGTCGCGGCGTCGGCGCAAGCCCCAGGCGCGCGCGCAGC
>DAHWKH010000032.1 GCA_027343725.1 Acidiferrobacteraceae bacterium | reverse complement strand
GGGTCAGCTCGTGAACAAAACACCGACGGATGAGCGTATTAGCCTCGTGTTCGCACCCGGCGCGCAATCGTATCCGATCATCAACTACGAGTACGCGATGGTGAACGACCACCAGGCCAACCCGGCGACCGCGAAAGTCCTGCGCCGGTTCTTGGACTGGGCGGTGAGCCGGAAGGGCGGGAATGCCCGCACCTTCCTGCGCCAGGTTCGCTTTATCGCCTTGCCGGCGCGCATTTCGGCCTTGAGCCGGAAACAGATCGCGCGCGTTCGGTAAGCGGGGCTGTGCGGCCGGGGCCTTCTGTGAAGGCCCCGGCTGATTTTTGGGATACCCATGACACTGAGACCCTTTCGTATCATGCTGGTGCTCGCGACGAGTCTGATCCCGCTCGCACTCCTCGCCATTCTCGTGTTTCTCGCCAAATACTCCTGGCCCGCGATTCACTTCAACGGCTGGCATTTCCTGTCCGGCCATACCTGGAATCTCGGCAATCTCTACGCCAATCCGGTCCGCCAACGCGGGCAGCTTGCGCCCATCGGGGCGAACTACGGCATTCTCGTCTTTATCGTCGGCACCCTGCTGACATCCGGCATCGCCCTTCTGATCGCAATCCCGGTGAGCATCGGCGTCGCCGTCTTTCTCGCCGAAGGACTGAAGACCCGCCTCCGGGGGGCGCTCTCGTTCATCGTCGAGCTCCTGGCGGCGGTCCCAAGCGTCGTATACGGGCTCTGGGGCTACGTCGTTCTGACCCCGCTCGTGGCCCACGACCTAGGGCCCGGACTGCGCGCCGTCCTGGGCTTCCTGCCCGTCTTTTCGGGGCCCATCGGCAGCGGCTACGGACTCCTGTCCGCCTCCATCGTGCTCGCGCTCATGGTGGTCCCGATCATCGCCGCCACCGTGCGCGACGCGCTCGCGCAGGTGCCGCCCGAAACCAAGGAAGCGGCCTACGCGCTCGGCGCCACGCACTTCGAGGTCGTGCGCTTCGCGATGTTACCGACCGTGCGCGTCAACATCATCGGCGCCTGCATCCTCGGGCTCGGGCGCGCCCTCGGCGAGACCATGGCGGTGCTCATGGTCAGTGGCGGGGCGCTCAACTATTTTCCGCGCAATATCTACAGCCCCATCACGACCATGGCGTCCTTCATCGTGTCGCAGCTCGACAGCGCCATGCAGGACCCGACGGGGATGGCCGTGCGCTCGCTCGCGGAAATCGCGCTGATCCTGTTCATCATCGCCGTCATCACGAACATCATCGCCCGCCTTTTGACCGGAACGAGTCGCCATGCTTCGTTATAGCCCCACACGGCTCCTGAAGCGCCGGGCGCTCTCGGCCATCGGCTGGACCTTGGCGGTGGCCTCGTTCCTCCTGGTTGCGATCCCGCTCCTCGACATCCTCTACACGGTCTTCCGCAAAGGCCTCTCGGCCCTGTCCCTCAGCCTCTTCACGACCGTGACCAACGGGATCTCGGGCGGGCTCTTGAACGCCATCACCGGAACGCTCGCGCTGGTCTTCGGGGCACTGCTCTTCGCGGCACCGGTCGGCATCCTGGCCGGGATCTATCTGTCCGAGTTCGGGCGCGCGCGTTTCGGACGAAGCGTGCGCTTTCTCGACGATGTCCTGACGGGCGTGCCCTCGATCGTGCTCGGCTACTTCAGCTACGTGACGCTCGTCATCGGATTGGGCTGGCAGTTCTCGGTGCTGGCCGGGTCCATCACGCTTGCAATCATGGTCGTGCCCTACGTCGCGCGCTTTACCGAGATCGCCTTCCTGCAGGTCCCAAACAGCCTGCGCGAGGCGGGCTACGCCCTCGGGTTCAAGGAATTCACGGTCATCACCCGCATCGCCCTGCCGCTCGCCCTCCCGGGGATCCTGACCGGGGTGCTGTTCGCGCTCGCGATTTCCCTCGGCGAGACCGCCCCGCTCATCTACACCGCGGGCTGGTCCAACTTTCTCTGGAACGGGCGCCTCATTCACGAACCGATCGGCTATCTCACCTACGTGATCTGGAGCTTCATCAATCAGCCCTTCCGATCGGCGCACGCGCTCGCCTTCGCGGCCGCATTCCTCGTGATCGTGATGGTGCTCCTCATCAATATCGGCCTCAGCCTCCTTTTGAAACGCAACCGGCCCTTGCGTCCGGGGCAGAGTTAGGCCAAGCCTCAGACCGCGCGCGCCCTCGGCCCGCGCGGATCGTCGAACGCCGCTCGCCCGTAATAAAATCCCTGCCCCCAATCCATGCCGAGATCGCCGGCGAGACCGGCCAAGGCCTCGTCCTCGATTCCTTCGGCAATGGTCAGAATCCCGAGGTCGCCGGCGATCGCGCGAATGCCCTTCAGAATGGAGCGCGCCCGCGCGCTCGTGCGCGCGGCCTGCAGGAGTCGCATCTCGATTTTGAGAAACGCGACCGGCAAAGACGTGAGATACAGAAACGACGAGTAACCGCTCCCGAAGTCATCGATCGCGAGCCGCACACCGAGCTCCAGCAGGGGCTTTAGGTCCTCGAGCGCCTTTTGCGGTTCGTGCACAAGCTCGCGTTCCGTGATCTCCACCACCAAGGGATTGGGCGCACCCAGAAGATCCCCGAGACCCTCGCAGCTCGTCAACACGGAGGCGATGTCTTCCAGGGATCGGCGCTCGCGCAACAAAGCCGCGGACACGTTCATGAAGCGCAGCCGGTCATCGCCGGCGCGGCTCCGCATTCGGCACCGCGCCACGATCTGCGCGATCACCTCCCGGTCGATGCGGCTCGTGAGGCGAAACTCGGATGCCGCCGATATGAACTGATCCGCGTCCAGCACGCGCCCATCGCGCAAAACGAGGCGCGCAAGCCCCTCCTCCGCGACCGGGTGCCCGGTCTTGAGGTCCATGATCGGTTGATAGGCGGCGCGCAGGCGCCCCTCGCTCAAGGCCCATTCGACTTCCGACCCGAGGCGACACACACCTGGATGACTTGCGCGCGCAAGCGCGCTGCGATTGCGGCCTTGGCGCTTCAAGGTGATGAGCGTCGATGTGACTTGACTGATGGCGTCATGCAGCGACGGCGCGGTATCGGGATAGCCCGCGATCGCGGCGTTCAGCGTCACGCCGACGCGCACGCCCGCAAGCCTCATGGGACGGCGACCGAAGACCTGGAGGAGCGCGTCGATCTCGCGCTGTGCCTCATCGCTCGGCATGTGCGGAAGAAAGGCCAGGAACTCGTCGCTGCCAAAGCGCGCAAGCGCCGCCCCCTCCGGCAGCGCGGACCGGAGTCTGCGCTGTGTTTGCGTCAGGATCGCGTCTCCGCCGAGGGGACCGTGGCGATCGTTCAGGATCTTGAAGTCGTCGATATCGAACAGGACGAGGCTGTAGGGGCGCCCCGCCTCTCCGGCGATGCGGCGCTCGATGGTCTCGAGAAAGGCCGCGCGCGCACCCACGCCGCCGCCCTCCGCGCGGGTCTTCGCGAGACGCCCGGAGAGGGCGATCCCGACGGCAAGGCAAGCGGCGAGCCCGGCGCCGAGCGCACGCGCGAGCGAAACGGCGGATTCCCCCCCGGAGAGTATGGCGAATGGGAGCGCCAGCGCGCCCGTGAGCGCGAGGAGCACGCCGAATCCGGGCCGCGGCCCCCGGAGGCCGATGCCCCGATGCCTCGTCCGCGCGCCTGCCCATCCCGGCGGTGTCCCCGCGCCGGCTTTCGTGGCTCCCCTCATGATGGCGGTAAGACGCGCCAGCGCCTGGTTTTATTCTCCGCCCGGCCCGCCTGTGGGGATCGGCCCCTCGGGTCGCTCGGCGCCGAGCGCGTAGCGCAAGGCCTCCAGGAGGTGCTTGACGCCGTGGACCTCGATCCCCCAGTCGTGCGCGCGCTTGGGCGCGTTCGCCTGCGGGATCAGCGCGCGCCGAAACCCGAGCTTGGCCGCCTCCCGCAGCCGTTCCTGGCCCCGCGGCACCGGCCGGATCTCGCCTGCGAGCCCCACTTCCCCAAAGACGACGAGATCGCGTCCCACCGCCCGGTCGACGAGGCTCGAGGCACAGGCCAGAAGGACCGCGAGATCGGCCGCCGTCTCCGTGACGCGCACGCCCCCGACCACGTTGACAAAGACGTCCTGGCGAAACGTGGCCCGGCCCCCGTGCCGGTGTAAGAGGGCGAGCAGCATGCCCAAACGCTGGTTGTCGAGACCGAGCGCCAGGCGCCGCGGGTTCGCGGACGCGCTCTCATCGATCAGCGCCTGGACCTCGACCAGGAGCGGGCGCGTGCCCTCCTGGGTCACGAGGATGACGCTGCCCGGCGCGTTCTCGGCGTCCTGGCGCAGGAACAAGGCCGAGGGGTTGCTCACCTCGCGCAATCCGGTCTCGGTCATCACAAACACACCGAGTTCGTTGACCGCGCCGAAGCGGTTTTTGATGGCTCGTATGAGACGGTAGCGGCTGCCGCTGTCGCCCTCGAAATACAAAACCGCATCCACCATGTGTTCGAGCACGCGCGGGCCGGCGAGCTGCCCCTCTTTGGTGACGTGGCCGACCAGAAACAGCGCCGTATCGCTCTCCTTGGCGAAGCGCACCAGGGCCGCCGCCGCCTCGCGCACCTGCGTAACGCTCCCGGGCGCCGACCCGAGCGCCGGCGTGTAGACGGTCTGGATCGAGTCGATGACCAGGACCCGCGGCCGCTCCGTCCGGGAGGCCGCGAGGATGGCCTCGACATCGGTCTCGGCCAGGAGCTTCAGGTTCGGGGCATCGAGTCCCAGACGCCGCGCGCGCAACGCGACCTGCGCGCTCGACTCCTCGCCCGTCACATAGAGGGCGGGCAGATCGCGGCTCATGTGCGCAAGCGCCTGCATGAGCACGGTCGATTTTCCGATGCCCGGGTCCCCTCCCAGAAGGACCACCGAACCGGGAACAACCCCGCCCCCCAAGACCCGGTCGAGCTCGGCAAGCCCGCAAGACCAGCGCGCGACCGCCTCGCAGGCGACATCGGCGAGCGCCACCGGTGTCCGGGGGGGTGAGGTCGCGGCCGGACGGCTCACGCCCTCGACGAGCGTGTTCCAGGCCCCGCAGGCGTCGCAACGCCCTGCCCATTGCGCGTTCTGCGCGCCGCACTCGCGGCAGACATAGACGCGCCGGGTCTTCATGCCGCCGGCCACCGGGGCAGGCGTTGCGTGAGGCCGCACAACAGCGTGTAGGGGACCGTGCCCGCGGCGTCCGCGACCTCCTCGACCGGCAGGCCCTCGCCCCACAGGATCACCTCATCGCCGATGTCGGGCTCGGGGATCGATCTGAGATCCACCGTCACCATGTCCATGGAGACCCGCCCGACGACCGGTGCGCGCCGGCCGGATATCAGCACCGAGGGCGGGCGGCGGAATTCGCGCGGGTAACCATCGCCATAGCCGATCCCGACGACGCCGACCGGCATGTCCTCCGGGCAGCGATAGGCGCCGCCATAGCCGATGGCATCCCCTGCATGCCGCCGCCGGATGCTGATGAGGCGGCTTTTGAGGGTCATGACGGGCCGCAGCCCGAGTGTCGGTCCATCCGCATCGGGGAGCGGCGAGGCCCCAAAGAGCATGAGTCCGGGGCGCACCCATTCGTGATGACTTTGCGGCCAGAGCAGGATCCCGGCCGAGTTGGCGAGACTGCGGGGGGCCGTTTCGGCGAGCGTCCGGAAGGTCGCGATCTGGTGCGTGGTCTCGGGGCAGGCGCGCGTCTCCGCCGAGGCGAGATGCGACATGAGGCCGATCCGGCGGATGACCGGCAGGGCCTCAAGGGCCGCTTGCGCGGCGCGGACCTCGTCCGGCGCGAAACCCAGGCGGTGCATGCCGGTATCGATCTTGATCCACGCATCGAACGCACCCGGGCCCGCGTAGCGTTGCAGGGCCGCGATTTGGTGATGCTCATGAATGACCGGGGCCAGACGTTCCTGGATGATCAGCGGGATCTCCTCCGCGGAGAAAAATCCCTCCAGGAGACAGATGTCGCGATCGATGCCGGCCGCGCGCAAGGCCAAGCCCTCCTCCAGGCTTGCGACCCCGAAGCCGTCGGCCTCCGGGAGATTGCGCGCGCTCCAACACAGGCCGTGGCCATAACCGTTGGCCTTGATGACCGCCATGATCTGCGCAGACGACTGGGCGCGCACCACCTTCAGGTTGTGGCGCAAGGCCTCGCCATCGAGCACGGCACACGCAGGCCTCATGCATAGGATCCATCGTAGCCGCGGACCTCGGCGTGATTCTCGAAGCGCGTGTACTCCCCGAGATAGGTCAGACGGGCCTTGCCGATCGGCCCGTTGCGCTGCTTGCCGATGATGATCTCCGCCGTGCCCTTGTCCTCGCTCTCCTCGTTGTAGACCTCGTCGCGGTAGATGAAGAAGATGACATCGGCGTCTTGCTCGATGGCCCCCGATTCCCGCAGGTCGGACATCACGGGCCGCTTGTTGGGGCGCTGTTCGAGTGAGCGGTTGAGCTGCGAAAGGGCCACAACCGGAACATGAAGTTCCTTCGCTAAGGCCTTCAAAGATCTCGTAATTCCAGATATCTCCGTGGCCCGGTTCTCGGTCGTCTCCCCCGACTGCATGAGCTGCAGATAGTCCACCACAATGAGCCCGAGACCGTGCTCGCGTTTCAACCGCCGGCTGCGCGCGCGCAGCTCGAGCGGCGTCAAGGCGGGCGTATCGTCGATATAAATAGCGGTCTCGGCGAGCATCCCCACGGCCGAGGTCAGCCGCGGCCAGTCCTCGTCCTCGAGCTTGCCGGTGCGCAGCCTGTGGGCGTTGATCCGCCCAAGCGACGACAAAAGCCGCATGGCCAGTTGTTCGCCCGGCATCTCGAGGCTGAAGATCGCCACCGGAAGCTTCAATCCGACCGCCGCGTTCTCGGCGATGTTGAGGGCAAACGCGGTCTTGCCCATGGAGGGGCGGCCCGCGACGATCACCAGATCCCCCGCTTGCAACCCCGAGGTCAGGCCGTCGAGATCCGCGAAACCGGTCGCCACCCCGGTGATGTCCGACTGCGAGCGAAACAGGGTATCGATGCGATCGACGGCCGCCGTCAGCAAAGTCTTCAGGGGCACGAAGCCCGCGCGCCCGGCGGCCCCGTGCTCGGTGATCGCGAACACCGCGCGCTCGGCGTAGTCGAGCAGCTCGCGCGCCGAGCGCCCCTCGGACTCGTAGGCCCGGTCCCCGACGTCGACCATCACCCCGATGAGTCGGCGCACGAGCGCGCGCTCGTGCACGATGTCGGCATAGGCGGTGATATTGGCGGCGCTCGGGGTATTGTCGGCGAGCAGCCCGAGATAGGGTAAACCGCCGACCGTCTCGAGCTCGGCGCCCAACTGTTCGCTCACGGTGACGACGTCCGCCGGGCGGCTCTCCGCCCCGAGGGCGGCGATGGCGCGGAAGATCAACCGGTGCTCACGGCGATAGAAATCCTCCTCCGTGAGCCGGTCGGCCACCCGATCCCAGGCGCGATCGTCGAGCAGAAGTCCGCCGAGGACCGCCTGCTCGGCCTCCACGGACTGGGGAGCGAGGCGCAGGCGCTCGCCGGCGCCTGCACGCGCCTCACGGCCGTTGGACCGGTTTTCCCTCATGAACTCCCCCCAAGCGGTCCCGGGGGCCGCTTTCTAGGCCTCCGCGACGACCGATACCGTAATGGTCACCGTGACCTCGGGGTGCAAGGTGACGTGTAACTCATGGTCGCCCAGGGCCTTGATCGGCCCATCCGGCATCTCGATCTCGGATTTGGCGAGCGTATGGCCCAGGGCCTCCATGGCCTCGGCGATATCCGCCGTGCCCACGGACCCGAAGATCCGGCCTTCCTCACCGGCCTTGCGCAGGATCTGCACGCTCGCACCCTGGAGCGTCGTGCCGCGCGCGCGCGCCGCCTCCAGCTGTTCCTGTTGACGGCGTTCCCGCTCGGCCCGCTCGGCCTCGAAACGGGCCTTGTTTTCGGGGGTCGCGCGGACCGCCTTGCCCGTCGGGATCAGGAAGTTCCGGCCGAAACCGGGCTTGACCGTCACCTCGTCGCCCAAGTCCCCCAGATTGCGGACCTTTTCGAGAAGAATGATCTGCATGAATGGCCCCTGATCTAGTTGTGCGCGTCGCTATAGGGCAGGAGCGCCAGGTGCCGGGCGAGCTTCACGGCGCGCGCCAGCTGGCGCTGATAGCGCGCCTTGGTCCCGGTGTTGCGGCTCGGAATGATCTTGCCGGTCTCCGTGATATAGGCCTTCAGCGTCGCCAGATCCTTGTAGTCGATCTCGACGACGCCTTCGGCGGTGAACCGGCAAAATTTCTTGCGGCGAAAAAACCGTGACATGGGCTCTCCTTTACTCGGGGACGTTGCTGCTTTCGCGGGCGGGCGCCTCGTCCTCGCTCCGCGGATGCGCGGGCTTCGCACCCGCCTCCTGATTGTCCTTGGCAAGCGGCGACGGTGTCGTCACGGCCGCCTTGCGCACCAGGGTCAAGGTCCGGATCACGGCGTCGTTGAATTTGAACGCGGTCTCGAGTTCCTGCAACACCGCGGTCTCGCACTCGATGTTCATGAGGACGTAGTGGGCCTTGTGGATCTTGTTGATGGGGTAGGCCAGCTGGCGGCGGCCCCAATCCTCGAGCCGATGAATCCGGCCGTTGCCGTTTTCGATGAGCGACCGGTACCGCTCGATCATGGCCGGTACCTGCTCGCTCTGGTCGGGATGGACCAGAAACACGATTTCATAATGACGCATGTGGGCCTCTTATGGCTATAAAGCCTGCAACCGGATGTTGCAAGCAAGAAGGCGGCGCTATTCTAGTGGTTCTCGCGCGCCAACGCAATTTGCCAAGGCCCGCTGGCGCACGCTTTCATAGAGGCACAGGGCCGCGGCCACCGAGACATTGAGGCTTTCGGCCGCGCCGCTCATCGGGATACGCACCAGGAGGTCGCAGGCCTCGCGCGTCAGGCGCCGCAGGCCCGCCCCCTCCCCGCCCAGGACGAAGGCCACCGACTCCGGGATCGCCTGGGCATGGAGGGAGGCGGCCCCTTGCGCGCTCGCCCCCACAAGCCAAACCCCCCGCTCTTTCAGGGCCTTCAGGGTACGCGCCAGGTTGGCGACCTCGTAGAGCGGGATCCGCTCGGCGGCCCCGCAAGCGGCCTTGCAGGCCGCGGCCGAGAGCGGCGCGCGCGCGTGTCGCGGCACGATCACGGCATGCGCGCCGGCGGCCTCGGCCGTGCGCAGGCAGGCCCCCAGATTGTGCGGGTCCTGGACCTGGTCGAGCACCAGCAACAGGGGCTGCGCGCGTGTCTCCACGAGGCCCATGAGATCGCCTTCCGGGGGGCGCGCCCGCGGCCGGCGGCGCGCCACGACACCCTGGTGCGCAGTCCCCGGACAGAGGCGATCGAGGCTCGCCCGCGGGACGTGCTGCACGCGCACATGGGTCGTGCGGGCCCGGCTCAGGATTGCGTTCATGCGCCCGTCCCGGCGCTCGCGGTCGACCCACAGGCCCTCGATCTCGTCCGGGGCCGCGGCGAGCGCCGCGAACACCGCGTTCAGGCCGGCGATGACATCGCTGTCATTCACGGCGGCGCCTGCGCCGCTTGCTGCGCGCGCGGCGCGGTTTGTGCGCGGCGGGTCCCTCGCTCTCCACCAGTTCGAAATCGAGCTTGCCTTCATCGAGGTCGACGCGCAAAAGCCGCACGCGCACGGCATCCCCCAGGCTGTAGCGCTGCCCGGTCCTCTCGCCCGTCATGCGATGGCGCGCCGGGTCGAAATGATAGTAGTCGTGGCCGAGCGATGAGACATGCACGAGCCCATCGACGAAGATCTCCGCGAGTTCCACGAATAAGCCGAAGGCCATGACGCCGCTCACGACCGCATCGAACTCCTGGCCGACCTTGTCGCTCATGTATTCGGTCTTCAGGTAACGCACGACATCGCGCGTCGCCTCGTCGGCGCGCCGCTCGGTGAACGAACAATGCTCGCCCAAGGCCTTCATCGATCCCGGCGTCCCGGGACGGCGATCACCCGAAAGAACCTGCTTGATGGCGCGGTGCACGACGAGATCCGGATAGCGGCGGATCGGTGACGTGAAATGCGTGTAATGCTCGTAGCCCAACGCGAAATGACCGATGTCCTCGTCGCTGTAGACCGCCTGGCTCAAGCTGCGCAGCAGCAAGGTCTGCAGAAGACGCCCCTCGGGGCCCTCGGGTAAGTCCGCGAGCAGGGCTGCGTAGTCCTTGGCCTTGGGCTTGTCCCCGCCCTTCAGGGTCCGCCCGGTCTCGAACAGGATCGTGCGCAGATCCTTGATTTTCTGGGCATTGGGCCCGGCGTGCACCCGGAACAGCGCCGGGGCCTCGTTGGCGATCAGATAGTCGGCCGCGCACACGTTGGCGGCCAGCATGCACTCTTCGATGATCTTATGGGCCTCATTGCGCACGAGCGGCTCGATGCGCTCGATCTTGCGCTGGGCGTCGAACACGATGCGAGTTTCGGGCAGCTCGAAATCCACCGCGCCCCGCCGCAGGCGGGCGGCGTGCAGGGCCTGATACAGCGCGTAGAGCGCCTCGATCTCCGGGATCCGGGCCGCGCGCGCGTGGCGCGCCTCCCGGTCGCCCGCGAGAATCGCCGCGACCTCGTTGTACGTGAGGCGCGCCTGCGAGCGCATGACCGCCTCGAAAAAGCGGTAGCGACCGAGCTTGCCCTTGGCGTCGACGTGAATCTCGCACGCGACGCACAATCTCTCGACGTCCGGGTTCAGCGAACACAGGCCGTTCGAGAGGATTTCGGGGAGCATCGGTATGACGTTTTTGGGGAAATACACGGAGTTGCCGCGCGCCAGCGCCTCGGTATCGAGCGCCGTGCCGGACTTCACGTAGTAGGACACATCCGCGATCGCCACCACGAGCCGCCACCCCGTGCCATCGCGCGCGCAGAACACCGCGTCGTCGAAGTCGCGGGCATCCTCGCCGTCGATGGTCACGAGCGGCACGTCCCGTAGATCCTCGCGCCGCGCATAGGCCGCGGGCTCCACCGTCGGGCCAAGCGGCGCGATCTCGGCCTCGACCGCCTCCGGAAAGGTGTGCGGCAAGCCGTACTTGCGGATCGCGACCGCGATCTCCATGCCGGGGGCGTTACGCTCCCCGAGCACTTCCACGATGCGCCCGACAGGCGGCGTGCGCAGCGTCGGGTAATCGAGGATTTCGCACACCACGATCTGGCCCGGGGTGGCGCTCAGGCCCTCACGCGCGACCATCACCTCGTGGCGTATCCGCCGGTCATCGGGCGCCACGAAGCCGACGCCGTGTTCTTCCCGGTACTGCCCCACGAGATGCGTCTGGCCACGCTCCAGGACCTCGACGATCAGACACTCGCCGCGACCCTTGGCATCGACGTTCGCAACACGCGCCATCACGCAGTCGCCGTGCATCGCCTTGCGCATCTCGCGCGGGGGGATGAACAGATCGTCGTTGACCTCGTCGCGCGCCAGGAATCCGAATCCGTCGGCGTGCCCGATGACGCGGCCCTTGATGAGATCCATGCGCTGCACGAGGCCGTAACGACCGCGCCGGTTTTTCAAAAGCTGCCCGTCGCGCTCCATGGCGCGCAGGCGCCGCCCGAAGGACTCGACGTCGCGTTCGCCCGACACGCCGAGATCGGTGAGGAGCTGGCGCAGGGGCACCGGCTCGTCCTGGGTCGCGAGATAGGCCGTGACCGCTTCGCGGCTGGGCACCGGGAACTCGTAGCTTTGCGCTTCCCGCTCCGCCATGGGGTCGGAGAACTTCGGAGGCTCGTTTCGCGTTGACATTGCACTTCCTTCTCGGTAGAGTCGCCGCCCTTGAAGGACGCCGGGCCGGGGTGGCGGAATTGGTAGACGCGCTAGCTTCAGGTGCTAGTGGGGGTAACCCCGTGGAGGTTCAAGTCCTCTCCTCGGTACCACGTTTGGCGTCTTGGCTTCATCCCGCAAAGGGATCCCGTATCATGATTGTTTCCTCGCGATCCGCGCCGGTCGAGATCATATCGACCGGGCATCCCGCCAGTTCACTCAAACGTTCGAGATAGCGCCGCGCCGCGGCCGGTAAGGCGGCAAGTTCGCGCGCGCCGGCCGTCGAGTCCTGCCAACCCGGCATCTCCTCGTAGACCGGGCGGCAGCGCGCGAGCGCTTCGGCGGTCGCAGGCGGTGTCGTGCGCGTCTGTCCGTCGAGCTCATAGGCCACGCAGATCTTCACGGTCTCGAGCCCGTCCAGGACGTCGAGCTTCGTGATGCACAGCCCCGAAAACCCGTTGATTTGCCGCGCGCGCCGCACCGCCACCACGTCGAACCAGCCGCAGCGGCGCTTGCGTCCGGTGGTGGCGCCGAACTCCTGTCCGCGCTCGCCCAGGCGCTCGCCCACGGCATCGAACAATTCCGTTGGAAACGGACCGGCCCCGAC